>JAGCZI010000122.1 GCA_017960085.1 Bacteroidales bacterium | reverse complement strand
TGTGTGAAGCAGCTTGCGTGGAAAAGCAGTTCCCCGTCATCGGTTTCTTTCAATTCATTGCGCTGGAAATACCCTTCGGCAGTCGAGCTGCAGTCGGTAGGGATGAACAGGTCCTGAGTAAAACAGTCAATCACCTGTATCGAGGTCTCGCGGATGAAGCCGCAGACCCAGTAGGCGTCTATCTGGTCGGGGACGTCAATCGTATGCAGTCCGCTGTAGACGGGATCTCCGCCGAAGCAGATTACGACGGGCAGCCGGAAAGTGGCGTTGAGGATGTCTTCTCTCAGCTTGTCCGCGGCTCCGGCTTTTATCGCAAGGGTATCCTTGCCGCATACGCGCAGGCTGATCCCGCTCATCCGGTACAGGCCCTTGAGCGGCTCTTTCCATATCAGGGCAGCGCTTTCGGCCTGCGCTACGGCAGTCTGGCTGAAATCTACGTTGTACTTGACAGAGTGATGGCAGAGCGGCTGCTTTTTCACGGGCTTGACCTTGAAGTCGTTGCCCAATGTGTCGGCAATGTACTGCCTGATGCGTCCGTCAGCTTCCGGAATGAATGATTCGATAGCCTTATTGTTCATTGTTTTCCAATATGTCACACAACATCTGCACGGTGATGTCTTTCGCAATCACCCGCTTGTCCTTGTCCAGCAGGTAGAGCCTGGGAACGACTACCAGGTCGTAGTCTTCCCTCAGCTGGCTTTCGGGCCCTTCATCCGTGAGATGTGTCCAGTTATTATATTTCTTTATGTCGTCCAGCCATAGCTGGCGGTCGGGGCTCAGATACACCGACACGACTTTCACTTTCTTCGATTTAAGCAGGGCAGAGGCATTCTTCAGGTCTTCCTTGAACTGCCGGCAGTCATTGCAGTGGGCTATGTTGAAGAACAGGACGGTATATGGCTTGCGGCCTGCAAGCATCTTTTTCCTCGCGCCCCTCTTGTTGAAGAGGATTTCGTCGGCTGCCTTCGATCCTATGTCATTCTGCTGCATCTTCCCGAGATTCCAGCGGATTTCGGCGATAGTTTCTTCTGCCCACGAAGCGTCTGTTGCGAGGATGAAATCGTTGGCAAGACGTGCCGCTGCAGCCTGGGCGTCCCTCAGCGGTATGCTGCGGTAGTACTTGAATATTTCGTAAAGAGTTGTCTTGAAAGCGTTGACGTCTCCGTTGGAGCGCTGGAAAAGGGCTGCGGTGAGTTGCACGACGCTCTCCTCGTTCGCTCCGAGTTCACCCGTGACTGTGTCCAGCAGTTTCAGCAGGGCGCTACGGTAATCGTCCTTGACATCGATGAGCTGACCCAGTGCTGCGCTGTCCAGCTTGCGGCCGATGATTGTATTCTCGCTGTCGAGCAGGAACATCGCCGGAGTCGTAAGGACTCCGTATTTCATCTGGAAGTCGCTCTCCAGGTCAGGGTCCCAGAGGTTGTAGACTTCAACCTTGGGATTGTCTATGGCGTCGAAATTCTCCCTGACGAACTTTTCCCACTGCTGTCTCTCGCTCTGGGTGTATATGGCAAAGAAGGCAAGCTGAGAGTCTCCGTCATAGTTGTTGAGCAGTGATACGAGAAGGGGAGTCTGGCGGACACAGGTCGCGCAGCCGTCTTCGTAGAAGAACAGCACCTTGAGCGGACTTCTGACAGCGCGAACGTCGACCGGCGAGCCGTTTATGTCTTCCATAAGAAGCGTGGGGGCGCTCATCCCCAGCAGAGAACTGCGGTTGAACTGAGCGAATGCATAAAGAGCCGGATAGCTGTCCCGGTCCGGCCACTCCAGCTTTCCGTTCAGGAAATATGAGTCGGCGATATGGACTGCGACTGCTTCGGCTCCCATAACCGGGCAGTCAGAGAAATAATCGAAGAACACTCCGGCCATCCTGGTCGAATCTTCTTTGGTCTCCATAATGGATATGAGCCTGTCAGCCAGATATATTATGGAGTCGGCGGGCATCAGGCTGATTACGGGAAGTTCTTTCTCGATTGCGCTGAACAGGGCCTGTGAACTGTCTTCCGTCGCACTCTGAACCGGTTGCGCTATGCAGGTCAGCGCAAAGCCAAGCAACAGTATCAGAATGCACAGGCGTTTCATCAGTTCTTCATTTTCAGGTATTTGGCTATGTCTACGTTCTTGGGGAGGAAGCATCTTGCGTCTCCACCGTTCACGAGCACGTCCCTTACGACGGTAGATGAAATGAATGAGAACTCGTGGCTTGAAGGGATGAAAACGCTGGAAATCTCCGGCGCCATTTTCTTGTTCGCCTGGGCTACGACGCTCTCGAGCTCAAAGTCGGTGGTGGTGCGGATGCCCCTGATGATGCAGCTTGCTCCGACTTTCCTGCAGAAATCGACTGTCAGTCCCTCGAAGGTGCAGACAGACACGTTGGGCAAGTCTTTCACTGCATCCCTGATGATTTCCGCCCTGATCTCAGGGGGGAAGAATCCTTTCTTGGTGTAGTTGAATCCGACTGCCACTATCACGTTGTCGAATAGTTTAAGTGCAGACTGGAGTACATCCAGATGTCCGAGGGTAAACGGGTCGAATGAACCCGGAAATAAAGCTGTTTTCATCGCTGTTTAGTCCAATCAATAGGCTCAAGGCCGTTGTTAGTGAGTATTTCGTTTGTTTTTGAGAAATGCCTGCATCCGAAGAAGGCGCCTCTGGCCAGGGGAGACGGGTGGGCTGCCTCCAGCACATAGTGGCGGCTGGTGTCGATGAGAATCTTCTTGCTTCTTGCAAAATTGCCCCAGAGCAGGAAGACAATGCCTTGCCGGCGGTCACTGAGGGCCTTGATGACAGCGTCGGTGAAAGTCTGCCAGCCAAGGCTGCTGTGCGAAGCCGCCTGGCCCGCCCTGACTGTCAGAATGGCATTCAGCAGGAAGACGCCCTGCCTTGCCCATCCCTCCAGGGAGCCGTTGCTCTTGTCTATCCTTACTCCCAGGTCATCCTCAATCTCCTTATATATATTTAAAAGGGAAGGAGGCGGCTGTATGCCCTGCGGCACTGAAAAACTCAGCCCTTCGGCCTGACCGGGGTTATGGTAGGGGTCCTGACCCAGAATCACCACCTTTACCTTGTCGAAAGGGGTGAGGGCGAAAGCGTTGAAGATTTTGCTGCCGGGAGGATAGATGGTCTTTCCGGCAGCTTTTTCAGCGTGCAAGGCGGCGGCCAGGTCTCTGAAATAAGACTTGTCGAATTCGTCTTTGAGAACTTCCTTCCAGCTTTGCTCGATACGGACTTCCATCTGGGCCTATTTGTCGAAAACAAATTTAAGAACTTCTTCGATTCGTTCAACATAGTAGAAGTCCAGACCCTTGATATAGATTTCGTTTATGTCCTTGATGTCCCTTTCGTTCTCCTTGGAGAGGACTATGGTCTTGACTCCGGCCCTCTTGGCAGCGAGAATCTTCTCCTTGATGCCTCCTACGGGGAGTACCTTGCCTAGCAGAGTGATTTCGCCGGTCATCGCCACGCCCTTGCGGACGCATTTGTCCATCAGTCTTGAGGCTATAGCGGTGGCCATCGTGATGCCTGCAGAAGGACCGTCCTTGGGGATGGCGCCTTCCGGCACGTGGATATGGAAGTCCTTTTCGTAGAAGACAGAAGGGTCTACTCCGAGCAGGGAAGCGTGAGCCTTGAGGTACTGGAACGCTATTGTGGCGGACTCCTTCATCACGTCGCCAAGGTTGCCGGTGGTGGTCAGTGTGCCCTTGCCACGGTCGTTGATGCTGCACTCGATGAAGAGGATCTCTCCTCCGACCTGTGTCCAGGCCAGACCGGTGACGATTCCCGGCATCTGGTTGCCTTTCAGTGAATCGTGGTGGTTGGTGGGAAGCCCGAGATAGCTGCTGACATCTTCTTTCGTGAGAGTCACGTTGTGCTCCTGTCCGAGAGCGATCTTCTTGGCAGTGATGCGGGCGATCTTGGCAATCTGCCTGTCAAGTCCGCGGACTCCGCTCTCACTGGTGTAGTCGCTGATGATGAGGGATATGTCCTGCTTGGTGAGCCTGAGGTCCTTGCCGGTGAGGCCGTGGTCGCGCAGCTGCTTGGGCAGCAGATGCCTGCGTGCGATCTCGATTTTCTCCTCTGCGAGATAGCCGGATACGTTGATCATCTCCATACGGTCCTTGAGGGCCGGGTGGATGGTGGAGATGTTGTTTGCAGTAGTGATGAACAGAACCTTCGACAGGTCGTAGTCTATGTCGAGGTAATTGTCGTGGAACGCGGTGTTCTGCTCAGGGTCAAGGGCCTCCAGCAGGGCGGATGCGGGATCTCCGTGGAAATCTTCCGTAACCTTGTCGATCTCGTCGAGGACGATGACCGGATTGGAAGCTCCGCAGCGCCTGATGGTCTGGATGATACGTCCGGGCATAGCGCCTATGTAAGTGCGCCTGTGGCCGCGGATCTCGCTTTCATCGTGCAGACCGCCCAGCGAAATGCGGCCGTACTTGCGGCCGAGGGCTGATGCGATCGATTTGCCGAGGGAAGTCTTGCCGACTCCCGGAGGGCCCCAAAGGCAAAGGATGGGGGATTTCATATCTCCCTTCAGCTTGAGCACCGCCAGGTATTCGATGATTCTGTCCTTGACGCTTTCGAGTCCGAAGTGGTCCTCATCGAGCACTTTCTGGGCATTGGCCAAATCGAGGTTGTCTTCTGTGGTCTCATCCCACGGCAGATCCAGCAATGTGGTTATATAGCCGTATTCCACATTGTAGTCGGGAGAGGAAGGATTCAGCTTCTCAAGTTTCTTGAGTTCTTTTTCGAACACTTCGGCTGTCTGCTCAGGCCATTTCTTGCCTTTGGCCGCCTCCCTGAGCTCCGCGATGTCCTCGTCGTCGGAATTCATTCCAAGCTCTTCCTGTATGGTCTTGAGCTGGTTGTTGAGATAATACTCACGCTGCTGCTGGTCAATCTCGCTCTTTACCTTTTTCTGTATGTCCTCTCGTATCTTCAGCAGCTCGATCTGCTTGTCGAGCAGTTCCAGAAGCTTGAGGGCTCTCTTCTTGAGTTCGTTCTCCCTGAGAAGGTCGATTTTCTCCAGCTGGTTCTCGATGTCTATGGTAGTTGCCACGAAATTGATCAGGAATGTCTGGTCCTCAATGCCTTTAATGGCAAAGCCGGCCTCCTGGGTAATGTGCTGGTTGAGCTTGATGATATGCATTGCAGCATTCTTGATGCCCTTCGCGAGCGCATCGACCTCCGCATCATCCTTGTCAGGCAGTATGTCAGTCAGATAAGTAACCCTGGCCATCATATATGGCTCATTGATGTCCACAGAGACCAGATTGAAGCGTCTCACTCCCTGGATGATGGCGGTCACAGGCCCGTTGGGCATCTCGATGATCTTCACGACGCGACCCAGAGTGCCGATTTCGTAAAGGTCGCTGCGGGTAGGGTCTTCGACCTTTGCATCTTTCTGCGTGACAGTACCTATCAGCTTGTTCGACTTGTATGCTTCATTCAGCAACTGTATCGATTTCTCCCTTCTGACCGGAATAGGTATGACAGTGTCGGGGAAGAGTACAATGTTTCTCAGTGGCAGTATTGGCAGCACGTGGGGCAGTTCCTGCTCATTCAGGTCATTAATGGCCTCTATGCTGATTACGGGAGCTATTTCCATCCCTTGCTCGTCTCCAAAAAATAAATTATCGCTCATATTAATGCCAATTTGTCAGTATATAATCAATGGGGACATTATTGTCAATGATTGTGCCAAGCTTATAGTGGCAGAAAATTAGAAAAAAATCACATACATTTTTGAATATTAAAAAATTAAGCATAATTTAGCAGCCCAATTTCAGAGAAGGTACTATATACAATATTATTATAAAAAATTTACAACAATGACTAAAGCTGAAATCGTTAATGAAGTAGCCAAAGCAACAGGCCTTGAGAAGATTGCTGTTCAGAATGTAGTTGAATCTTTCATGGAGAGTGTAAAGGGTTCGCTGGAGAAAGGCAACAACGTCTATCTTCGTGGCTTCGGCAGTTTCGTGGTTAAACAGCGCGCACAGAAAACAGCCCGCAACATATCTAAGAATCAGACCATCACAATCGCTGCTCACAAGATCCCTGCATTCAAGCCGGCTAAAGTTTTCGTTGACCAGGTTAAGAAGCTCAAATAACTTTTAAAACTCAATATTATGCCAAGCGGTAAAAAAAGAAAGAGACATAAAATGTCGACGCACAAACGTAAGAAACGTTTGCGCAAGAACAGACACAAAAAGAAATAGAACTATAGGGGCAATGAAAATTGCCCTTTATTGATTATTTCTGAATGGAGAAAGAACTGATAATAGATGTCAGGCAGGATGCAATAAACATAGCCTTGCTGGAAAACCATCGTCTGATGGAATATAGCAGCGAGAGTCTCAAAGGAAAGAAATATTCTGTAGGAGATGTCTATATCGGAAGAGTCAAAAAGCTCCTTCCGTCCCTGAATGCGGCGTTCGTCGACATTGGCGATGAGAAAGATGCTTTCATCCACTATCTTGACCTGGGCTTGAACTTCAGGGCCTTCGACAAATTCGTCCAGCAGATCGACAAGAGGGTGACGGATACGAAGGCGTTCTACCGGAAATTCCGCAACGATGAAGTTCTGCCCAAGGATGGCAAGATTGCCGATTTCCTGACTGTCGGAATGCCGATAATGGTGCAGATAGTCAAGGAACCGATTTCCACAAAGGGATCACGTCTGACTTCCGAGATTTCGATAGCCGGAAGGAATATGGTCCTGCTTCCGTTTAACGACAAGGTAAGTATCTCCCAGAAGATTACTTCAAAGACCGAGAAAAAGCGGCTCGAGCGCCTTGTCTACAGCATCCTTCCAGACAATTACGGAGTAATAATCCGCACGGCGGCCGAAGGTAAGAGGGCTGCGGTGCTGGATGCGGAACTGCGCAGCCTGGTCGAGAAATGGGAAGGTTCGTGGGAGAAACTCAAGGCTGCCAAGACTGTCAGCCGCCTGTTCACTGAGAACAACCGCGTAACTACAATCCTTCGCGACCTGCTCAACGATTCGTTCAACAGCATCTACGCCAACGACGAGTCCATCTGCAACGAGGTCCACGACTACATCTCGATGATATCTCCCCAGCAGGAGAAGATCGTCCATTTCTACGATTCGAAGACTCCCATCTTCGACCATTTCGACATAACCCGCCAGATCAAGGGATCTTTCGGCAAGGTAGTGTCTATGAAGAAGGGAACGTATCTGGTAATCGAGCATACAGAAGCCCTGCACGTGATAGACGTCAACAGCGGCATCCGCCATACCCAGGTCAACCAGGAAGAGAATGCACTGGAGGTCAATATTTTTGCGGCCGAAGAGATAGCGCGCCAGATGAGGCTGCGCGATATGGGCGGAATCGTGATCGTCGATTTCATCGATATGAATTCGGCTGAACACCGCAACCAGCTGTTCCAGAAGATGCAGGAATTTATGGCTGCCGACCGCACGAAGCACACGGTGCTGCCGCTGACAAAGTTCGGCCTGATGCAGATTACCAGGCAGAGGGTCCGTCCGGTGACCCAGATCGATACCAGCGAAGTCTGCCCGACCTGCCACGGAACAGGCAAGGTGGCTTCATCTCTTGTGTTGGACGAACAGCTTGAAAACCAGCTGGAAATGCTTGTGAGGGACAGGGGGTACAGCTCGCTCCACCTCACCGTCAATCCTATATTGTACGCCTATCTGACAAAAGGATTCAACAGCATCCGCCGCCACTGGGCGAAGAAATACAACTGTTCGCTGAAAGTGATCAGCAACAACGAACTGCATCTGCTTGACTATGTCTGGTCGGATGCTTCCGACAAGGTTGCCATTACAATCTAGAGGCTTTGTCCATCTTTTCCTTTATCTGTGCAGTGCAAAGATTGCCCATACTGCCTTCGTGCGTGTGGGCGAGCTGTGACGCTGCAGCAGGCTTGTCGAAGGAGAAACGACCTTCCTGGACTGCTATCCCGACCTCTTTGTAGGCATCCCTGAACGGAACGCCGGAAACCACTTTGTTGTTGACGACTTCGACTGTGAACATCGGGTCGTAGCGGTCATCCTGGTCGAGGATGTGCTCGTTCACCCTGATATGTTCAAGCATATAAGAAGTCATCCCGAGGCAGGAGTGCATAAGTTCGAAAGCGGGGAAGAGGATGTCCTTGAGCAGCTGGTAGTCACGGTGATAGCCGTGGGGCTGGTTGGTGGTCAGCAGGGCGATTTCGTTCTGGACGCTCTGCAGGCGGTTTGTCTTGGCCCGCACCATCTCCCATACGTCCGGGTTTTTCTTGTGGGGCATTATGCTGCTCCCGGTAGTCAGCGAGTCAGGGAACGAAATGAAGCGGAAATTGGTGCACATATACATACAGCAGTCCGCTGCGAATTTGTTGAGGGTGCTGCTGACGGCCGCTATTGCAGCCGCTACTGCTTTCTCTGCCTTGGAGCGGCTCATCTGGGCGGCAATCGAGTTATAGTGCAGGTCTGCGAAATTGAGCAGACGGGTGGTCATCGTCCTGTCGAGGGGGAAGGAACTGCCGTAGCCGGCTGCCGAGCCGAGAGGATTCTGGTCAACTATCCGGCGGGCTGCACGGATCATCACCATATCGTCGGCCAGGGTTTCTGCGTAGGCGCCGAACCACAGGCCGAATGACGAGGGCATCGCTACCTGTGCGTGAGTGTAGCCGGGCAGCAGAACTTCTTTGTACTGTTCGCTCAGGCTCTGATACTGACTGAACAGCGATTTCACTTCTTCGGTCAGGCTGTCAAGCTCGTCGCGCATATACAGCTTCAGGTCGACCAGGACCTGGTCGTTGCGGCTGCGGCCTGAGTGGATCTTCTTGCCGACGGAGCCGAGCTTGCGGGTGAGAAGGATTTCAATCTGGGAATGGATGTCTTCCGCCTCGTCCTCCATCACGAAATCGCCGCCTTCGATCTGTGCGAGGATCGCGTCAAGTTCCTTCTGGAGTATCTGCTCCTCGTCTTTTGCGAGCAGTCCGACTTCGGCCAGCATAGCAATATGGGCCTTGGAACCCAGTACATCATATTTTGCAAGTTTGAGGTCCAGCTCCCGGTCATTCCCGACCGTGAAGTCTTCAACCATCTGTGTGGCCGAAACGCCTTTGTTCCAGAGAGTCTGCATATTTATAACTGTATGTTCGTTATGAAGTCCAAATACTTTTTCAGTCCGTCGGTGATTTCGCCTCTATAGACGTATTCGTCGGCTTTGTGGGAACGGTTGCTGTCGCCGGGGCCCATCTTTATGGCAGGGATCGACAGCCTCATCCAGTCGGATGTGGTGGGGGAGATGTAAGTTTCGACTCCGAGGCTTGCGGCAGTCCTGAGCAGGGAATGCCCCTGCGGAGTTGCAGAAGCGTGGTTCAGCATATTGCGGGCTTTCATTCCGCACTGCGGAGCAGCCTGCTGGAGAAGCTCCATTATCTCTTCGTTGGTGTAACTGTCGGTGGTGCGTATGTCAATCACGAAACTGCAGCTGTCCGGGATGACGTTGTGCGCAGTGCCGGCGTTTATCTGAGTGACGTTAAGCCCGACCGGACCCATAGTGGGAGATACTTTGCCGAACTGAAGCTGGCGTATGGCGCTGATTGCTTCGACTGCCTTATACAGGGCATTGTCTCCGAGTTCGGCGTGGGCGCAGTGGGCGCTGCGGCCTTCGCAGGTGGCGTCCACTACAAGCAGGCCTCTTTCCGCAACGGCGGCTTTCATCCCCGTGGGCTCTCCGACTATCGCGAAATCGGCTTCCCGCTCGACTATGCGGCGTAGCATTCGCATACCTCTTTCCCCTGAGCGCTCTTCTTCGCAGCTGAGGGCGAGAAGAAGGTTGACCGGCAGCTCGAGCCGCTCTTTCATCGTATGGATGAAGGTGAATATCATACACACTACGCTGGCGCCGTCATCGTTGCTGCCCAGCCCCAGGATCCTGGTCCTGTCGGCCGGCGGATTCAGGGGGTCGAAGCTGTATCCGGCCGCTGCTGCCACAGTGTCGATGTGGGCGTTGAGCATCAGCACCGGCTTGCCGGGGTCGTTCTCGGGCTGCCTTACGACTATATTGTTGCCGTATCTGGCTGCAGAGAGGCCCTCCGACTCGAGGAAGGAGCAGAGAAAGTCAGCTTTCTTCGTCTCGTGGAAGCTTTCTGCCGGGATGGCTATCATATCCGACAGCAGCTGGCAGGCCTGTTGTGTGTATTGGCTTATGTCGCTCATTCTATTACTGTTCCTATTGCTCTGCCAAGGTTGGCTGAGTTCTTGATGATCACTCTTTTCACCCCTGCGTCAATGGCGGAGAAGGCGTTGTCGAGCTTAGGTATCATACCGGCCGACACGGCTCCTGTGGCTTTCATCTGGCGGAAGGTCTCGCGGTCGATCGAGGGTATTACGCTGTCGCCGTCTTCAGGGTCAGAAAGCACTCCGTTCTTTTCGAAGCAGAAAGTGAGGGACACCTGACGTACAGCAGCCATTGCCCTGGCCACCCTCGAGGCGATGGTGTCGGCATTGGTGTTCAGCAGAGTGCCTTTGCGGTCGTGAGTCACAGCGCAGAGGACCGGCGTCAGCCCCTGTTCCATAAGCATATCCAGGAATTTGACGTCCACGGCCCGTATGTCTCCGACGAAACCGTAATCTATGGGTTCCTTGGGCCGTATGTCAGAGTCTATGACGCTGCCGTCGGCTCCTGACAGGCCGATCGCATTGCAGCCTCTGGCCTGGAGCTTTGCCACTATGGTTTTGTTCAGCCATCCGGCGTATACCGACACTGCGACTTTCAGGGTCTGCTCGTCGGTAATCCTGCGTCCTTCAACCATTTTGGGCTCGATGCCCAGCCTGAGCAGGGTCTGGCTGGCCATAACGCCGCCTCCGTGTACAAGGATCTTGCTGCCCGGCAGTGCGGTGAAGTCGTCGAGGAAGGCATCCAGTGCCTGCGGGTTGTCGACCACGTTCCCGCCGATTTTTATGACTGACAGTGTTTTCATACTAAAGCGATTTCAGGACTTCCCTTATGACAGTCTGGGCGCTGAACTCCCTGTTGGCAGCCTCCGGGATTACGAGACTCTGGGGAGATTCGATCACGTCGTCGCTGACAATCATCCCCCTGCGCACGGGAAGGCAATGCATAAAGAAGGCGTTGTCGGTGAGGGCCATCTTCTCGGTCGTGATGGTCCAGCTGCGGTCAGTCGACAGGATTTCTCCGTAATGGGGCTCCATACAAGCCGACCAGTTCTTCGCATAAACAAAGTCGGCTCCTGCGAGGGCCTTGTCCTGGTCATATTCCACGACAGCGTCACCGACGAACTCCGGCTCCAGCTCATAGCCCTTGGGGTGTGTGATGACTAGCTCGTATCCGGCGGCATTCATCCATTGTGCGAATGAATTGGGTACTGCTTGCGGAAGTGCCCTGGGGTGGGGCGCCCACGTGAGTACGACCTTGGGCCGGTCGGTCTTCTTGTGCTCCTCGATGGTGATCAGGTCGGCGAAGGCCTGCATAGGATGCACTGTTGCGCTTTCCATACTTATCACCGGTTTGCCAGAGTATTCCATAAACTGGCGCAGGATCGTTTCGCTGTAGTCATATTTCTTGTCCTTGAGGCCGGCGAACGAACGCACTCCGATTACGTCGCAGTAGTTGCCCATCACGGGGATGGCTTCGAGGATGTGCTCGCTCTTGTCTCCGTCCATTATGACTCCGCGCTCGGTCTCGAGTTTCCACGCGCCCTGGTTGATGTCGAGCACGATGGTGTTCATACCGAGGTTCATAGCCGCCTTCTGGGTGCTGAGCCTGGTGCGGAGGCTGGAGTTGAAGAACACCAGCAGCATCGTCTTGTTCTTGCCGAGATGCTGGTCTGCAAAGGGGTTCTGTTTTACGTATCTGGCCTGTTCGAGGGCGTATGCTATGCCCGGCAGGTCCTGCGGTCCCATAAATTGTCTCATAGCGTAAGTGCGTTGAATGCCTCGAGGAATGCGTCTGCATCCTTGCGGCTGATCATAAGTGGAGGCAGCAACCTTATCACGTTCTTTCCGGCGCCTCCGGTGAATATATGCTTTTCAAAAAGAAGCCTGTCGCGCAGGTCGCTCCATTCTTCCGAGAGTTCGATGCCTATCATAAGACCTTTGCCGCGCAGCTCCTTGATGGCTTTGTTGCCTTTGAGACCGTCCATCAGGTACTGACCGACGGAAGCGGCGTTTTCTACCAGCCTCTCATCTTTCATCACCTTCAGCACTGCC
>JAGCZI010000121.1 GCA_017960085.1 Bacteroidales bacterium | reverse complement strand
TTCCCAGAGATGGTTTGGAGTTGATGTACAAGCATTGTCAAATGAAAAAAAATCAAGACTGTTGAAATATGTGAATCATTCATATAAGACTACACCTGCCCAACTTGCAAGAACATTTGAAATCGATAACGACGTGGTGGTACGGATGCTTGGACGCTGAAATGCGGCGATATTAAACTTTGGTTTTCCGTCACAGGGGCGGGTTTTTGCAGCGGGCTGAAGCACAATGGGTTGCAAAAACATAATGTGACGAAAAACTTATCCATATTAAACTTTTATGGATTATCTTTGTTTTTGACGGTACGATAATACTTACGTGTTATGAAACTTTTACGCAATTTCCTCAAGGGTTTGTCACTCACGACGGCGCTCTTCGTGGTGCAGGCTTGCTACGGCACTCCGCAATCCGCGCTGATGAGCGAAGGCGGTGTGGCTCCGATGTACTTCTCGCTAGTTTCCGATGATACGGGAGAGCCTCTGGAGGGCATCGTCATCTACGGCAATCCCCAGAAGCTGGACTATAACTACACCTCCCCCCTGCCTCAGCTTGGCATAACCGGAGCTGACGGCAAGTGCCGCGTCGATATCAGTTACATAAAGAATATGGAAGGTCCGTTCCTTACCTTCAAGGATCCGGACGGCAAATACGCCACGAAAGACACCACACTGGCAGACCTTCGCGAGCGCGAAATCATCATCAAACTCGAGTCTTCGAAATGAAAGCACTTCCGATAGCCTTCGCTGCGCTCCTTCTGGCTCTGTCCGTGCCCGCCTTCGCCCAGGAAGCCGGAGTTGTCGGCAGTCGGAATGACGAGGCCGCTGCCGCGCAGCCAGACACAGAGTTCGAGAAGACATATTCCATCGAGATAGGCACCGGTATGCCTCCGCTGTATATGCAGCTGCTGCCATACGGAAGGGTTCAGGAGGAGCTGGCGCAAAAAGGCCAGCAGGCAATCGACAACGGCGCGTTCTATCCTGTCATCAGCCTTTCCGGAGTGATGCGTTGCGGACTCAAGACGGAGCTGACTCTCACCTTCGGCACATCCTGGTGCTACAACAAGCTGATCCAATATCCGGTTTTCGGCACTGACCCCAACGGGCTGCCGAGGTACGACCTGTACAAGGGCTCGCCGGCCGGCACGCTGGTATCCTCGCCGGTGTTAACTATCCTGCTCCAATACAGACACCTGTGGAATCCTAAGAATGCCTTTGTCCTTTACAGCGGCGCCGGCTTCGGGTTCTCCACCGGATTTCTCCAATACCGGGGCAGTTCTCCCCTGCCGAATCCAATTCCCGCCATCACCCCCATCGCCTTCCGCTATGGCGGCGAGCATTTCTACGGCTTCGCAGAATGCACCCTCGGCCCGGTCGCAAGTTTTGTCCACGGCGGGCTCGGCTGGCGCTTCTGACAGCCAGGGTGACTGATTACTGGGCAGGAATTACGAAGATTTCTACGCGGCGGTTTTTGGCGCGGCCGGCATCGGAGTTGTTGTCAGCCACCGGATCGTCATACGCAAGACCTTTGGATGTGAGGCGGCCGGCATCTATACCCTTGCTTTGAAGATACTTGGACACCTCATTGGCTCGTCTGGCCGAGACTGTCATATTCGCTTCGTGAGTGCCGACATTGTCTGTGTGGCCATAGACCCTGATGCGGCTCTCCGGCAGGTCGGAAATAGCTTCGACAAGTTCATCGAGCGACGCCTTGGCAATATCGCTGATATTGGTCTGATTGAATCCGAAGAGGATTCCGCTTTCGAAAGTAACCTTGAGGGCCGCCAGGCCGTCTTCAAGGGTTACCGACTCTACAGTCGCGCCCTTGAGGTTGGAGAGGGCCGTCACTTTTTCATCGACGACATCTTGGGCGGTTTTCTTGGCCAAACCGCAGCTCGCGACTATCGTGCCGCATAGCAAGAAGAGAAGTATCTTTTTCATACTCAAATATATATAAATGGCGGCAAGATTCCAAGAAATATGTAAAGGCTGCTTCTAGTCTAAAGTTCCTGGAGCAGAAGGTCTTTGTAGCGGACTTCGCAGGGTGTTCCTTTGTGGATCTGCAGGGCGATGCGCCCTGTCTGGCCGACGGTCCCGAATCCTTCCAGCGGCAAGTCGGTGTAAGGCTCGATGTGATCTGTCGTCTGGACGCCGTTGAGCCAGAGCCGCACCCTGTGGCCTTCGCAGCGGATGATGAATTCGTTCCATTCGTCAGGCCTGTAATTCTCGGGCAGTCCGAGTTCCATACCAAGAAAGTCTGACCTGCGTTTCTCATCGTACAAGCCACCTGTCCTGCGGGCAAGTATGTCGGCCTGGTATCCTACCATCTCGCAGCCCTGACCGGGCAGCGTGCTGCGCTGGCTCCGGATTTGTATTCCACCGTTGTAGCTGTCGTCGGTAGCCGTCACTTTGTATTTGAGACGCAGTTCGAAATCTTGATAGTCGCGGACGGTCCTGATGAAATGATTGTCAGCGAGGCTGCTTTCGAGGCTGCCTCCTACTATGACTCCATCTTCGATGCGGAAATGAGACATTGCCTCATCATCATTGCCTTCCCACCCGTCAAAGGTCTTCCCGTCGAAGAGGCTTTTGCCCTTGAATTCCTCCAGGATATCCAGAGTCTCGGATGTCGCTGCCTGGTCTGTGGGGACGAGGGTCAGGCTCCGTACGACCGGCAGCGGGCCAGTGACGGTCCGCTTGCCGTCTGGGTTGGTCACGATGCTGTGCTGGATGCCGTGCAGGGCAATTGTGACTTTTCCGCTGTCCGTTACTTCCAGCACTCCGGCTTCCATAGTCCCGAAGTCATCGCCTTCCTGGGTAGGAGGAACTAGGGCGGCAAGCTGCTGTCCGCCGGCATCTATCGTCACGGCGCTGCCGAAGAGCGGTTGCGCATAGTCTACGAGTACGCGGTAATTTCCACTGCGCAACTTTGCCGTCCACCGGATTGATTGCGCCGGACTGTCCCAGTTGCGGATAACGGCCTGCTGTCCGGTGCCTTCAAGTGTGAGTCCGTTGCTGATTGCCGCGTCTGATGCGCTGAGGGTGACTGAGCCCTTCCCTTTTGACTGGCCGGTGATGAACGCCACACACAGGCTGGCCACCACCAGGATTGCTATGAGCAAGATATACTTTTTCATTGGTTGTTCAATGGAGGAGTAAAGGTAGTAAAAGTGACACGATTGTGCGCTGCATTCCTCGGAGGGATTATGCTCGCCGCGGGGGCCCTTCGGGATTTGTCCGCCTGACGGTGAGCACATCCCTTGCTCATAGCCGGAGGGATTGTGCTCGGGCGCTAACGCGCCCTGCGCATTCCCATTCCGCTCGCCGCGGGGGCCCTTCGGGATTTGTCCGCCTGACGGCGGCCACATCCCATTACGCTCGCCGCGGGGGCCCTTGCAAAGCAAAGGCAGCTGTCGGCCCTTGGGCCGACAGTCACTGTTTTTGGCTCCAACCTCCTGAGAGAGCCAGCTCTCTCAGGAGGCTGAAACCAAAAACAGCTGGTTGCGGAACGCAACCAGCTGCCTTTTCTTTGCGGAGAGTGAGGGATTCGAACCCCCGAACCCTTTCGGATCAACAGTTTTCAAGACTGCCGCCATCAACCACTCGGCCAACTCTCCTTCCCATAAGGGACTGCAAAGATAGATATTTTTAGAATTAGTGCAAAAATATTTTTCTAGTCGTCGAAATGCACGGTAACTGACGAGCCATCGTACTGAACCGGAGTGCCGGGGGCATCGGGATCGTAGGCGAAAGGATGGGTGCGGTCGCAGACCACTACGCGGAACTTGCGCGAGGCAAGCATACCGGGGAAAGAGCCGGAACGCTCTCCGATGGTCAGCGTGCGGGAATCGTCGTCCCACTTCATCGGAATCGTCGAGTAAAGCCCTTTCTCGTAATTGTAGTTCACATTCTCGTCCTCATAGAGAGTGAATGAGCCGTCGGAACCGGCATACACCACAAGCAGGATATCATCCGCCGGCTTCTCGTCAGACCACTGCATCGCAGGACCGATAGGCACGATGGAACCCTCGCGAACATACAGCGGCATACGCGAATAGGGCGCCGGCATCGTGAAGCGCTTGCCTCCCACCATATCGTCACCGGTGTAGAAGTCATACCACAACCCCATCGGGAAATACACGCTGCGGCTGCGGGCCTTGTACTCGTACACCGGACAGGGCATAAAAGCGGGACCGAACATCCACTGGTCGGAAAGGTCGCGCACCTCCGGGTCGCCCGGGAAATCCATCGGCAGACCGCGCATAATGGTGTAATCGTCGAAATGCACCGCACCCGCCAGGGAGTAGATGTAAGGCATCAGGCGGTAGCGCAGCTGCATATACCACAAGATGGAATCGTAAGTCTCGGTACCCTCCGGAACGATGTTCCAGAGCTCGCGCGCTGGCCACTGCCCGTGGGCGCGAAACAGCGGCACGAAGGCTCCGAACTGGTGCCAGCGTGTCTGCAGTTCGCGCCACTCGTCGAGAGCCTCGCTCGAGCGTCCGTCGCGAAGATAAGCCCGCATAGCTGCGTTGAAGCGGTCTGTCACGGAGAAACCTCCGATGTCCATACCCCACATAGGCAGCCCGGCCATCGAATAGTTCAGCCCGGCGGCCATCTGCATACGCATATCCTCCCAGGTTGTGCCGATGTCCCCGCTCCACGAAGCAGTGGAGTAGCGCTGCAGGCCTGCGAAGCCGTTGCGGGTGAGCAGGAACACGCGGGTGTCGGGATTGACGCTGCGCTGGCCTGTGTAGATGGCGTCAGCGTTCACCAGCGAATATGCGTTGAAATATTCGCTGGACGGTCCGAGGGCAGTGGGAGTGAGCAGCCACTTGAGATAGTCCATCGGCAGGCAGTCGCGAAGGTTCGGCTCCGAAGCGTCCATCCACCAGGCGTCGATCTTGCGGCCGAAGCGGCTGTAGAGAGTTTCGTCCATCTGGCGCCAGAACATCTTGCGGCCACCCTCGGCGTATGCGTCATAGAAAGACTGCTGATGGCCCAGCCAGTCCACCAGAGCCGTG
>JAGCZI010000120.1 GCA_017960085.1 Bacteroidales bacterium | reverse complement strand
GTGCGACCTTGTGCTTTTCCTCGTGGAAGTGGCCACCGGCATCACTGACTTCGACGCTGAGATAGCCGACGTGCTGCGCCGCAGCCGCAAGCCCGTGGTGCTCGCCGTCAATAAGGTGGATTCCGGCGACAAGATATTCGGAACTTACGAATTCAACGCCCTCGGTCTCGGAGAGCCCTGGAGCATCTCCGCAGCCACCGGCAGCGGCACTGGAGACCTTCTCGACGAGATTATTGCCAAACTCCCGGGAGATTCCACTATCAAGGAAGAAGTTGAAGAAGAGAACGCCATCCCGCGCATCGCCATCGTCGGCAAGCCGAATGTCGGCAAGTCTTCGCTGACCAACGCCCTGCTGGGTGAGGACCGCAACATTGTGACTCCGGTCGCCGGCACCACGAGGGACTCCATCAGCACATACTACAACAAATACGGCCACGAGTTCACCCTCGTCGACACTGCCGGAGTGCGCAAGAAATCGAAGGTGACTGAAGACCTGGAATTCTACTCGGTGCTGCGCTCCATCCGCGCCATCGAAAATTCCGACGTCTGCATACTGATGGTGGACGCCCAGTCGGGCCTCGAGAGCCAGGATATGTCTATCTTCAACATCATCCAGCGCAACCGCAAGGGCTGTGTGATCGTCATAAACAAGTGGGACCTTGTCACCAAGGACAGCAACACCCTGGCCAGATACCGCGAGGCTGTGCTGCGCAAGATCGCTCCTAACGACGACATTCCGGTGATTTTTACGTCAGTGGTCAACAAACAGCGCATTATGGACGTGCTCGACGCAGTTGCCAAGGTCTACGACAACTACTCAAAGCGCATCCCGACATCGGAACTCAACGAGGTAATGCTACAGGAGATTGACAACTACCCGCCGCCCGCCTGGAAAGGAAAGTACATCAAGATCAAGTACATCACCCAGCTTCCGACGGCCGCGCCTTCGTTCGCGTTCTTCTGCAATCTGCCGCAGTACATCCGCGATCCGTACAAACGCTTCCTGGAGAACAAGCTCCGCGAGCACTTCGACTTCACGGGTTGTCCCCTGCAGATCTATATCCGTCAGAAATAATACGGGTCTATTCTTCTGAAGTGATTCCTTCGAGATAGCCGGGGATGACCCGGCCTGTGCCCTTGTGCAGGTCTTTGGCGTTGGCCGTCATCGTCAGAACTTCGCAGGAGGGGGTGACGGTCACATAGACGTTGTCGTAAGTCATACGCCCCTCGGAGGTCTGCGAATATCCTGAAAAGACGTAGTCATAGTAGGCTATGTCGTCCAGCCGGGCAGCCAGCTGCTGCTCAAGCCCCTCCACGAACGCCAGATTGGCGACTGCCTTCTCCATCGCCAGACGGTGGCTTTCGGCAGTCTTGGGCTTATGTTCGTTGCTGTATTTCAGGTAGAGCTTCTCTTCGGCCTGCTGCTTGACGCGGAAGACGTCCTTGCGGTGTTCCAGCTCAGTACGGAAGGTTGTGGAGTCGATCTTGGCCAGGCTGCTGATGCGGAAGCTGTAGTCGCCCTCTTCGCCTTTCATTGCGGCGGCCTCGATGGCGGCTGCCACCGGGTCAGGGGTGCGGTTATTGCAAGAAGTGACGACCGCAGCGGCCGTCACTAGCATTATAAGGAATCGACGCATATCCTAGTCTTTTTCTATCCTGAGCTGCTGGATGGAATTCTTGCCGTCGTCTGTGCGTACGTAGATGATCACTCTGAACTTCTCGGCTCCGGCGCTGAGGCTGCCCACTGCGTAAGACATCGGCGGGCGGCCGCTCTTGTGGATGATGCTGAATTTCTTGGGGGTGTTGTTATTGAAGAAATTCTTCATTATGAGCTTGGCCTGGCTGCGGGTGCAGCTGTTGACAGAACCGGTGATGTCGAGCTCAAGATTGTCTGCGAACCAGGCTGAGAGTTTCTCCGAATCGCCGGCCTCGATGTATTTGCCGATGGAAGTGAAAACGTCGGTGGCACTCTGCGACTGACTCTGCTGGCCCTGATTGGCAGTCTGAGTGGGCTGGAGCTGCATCTGGACAGAAGTAACGGTCTGAGCCGATGTAAGAACCGGCACGATCGCGAAAGCAAGTGTTACAAGAAATAATGATTTTCTCATAGCTGTGATTAATTCAACGCCGCAAATTTAACAAAAATCAAGCCAGATATCTTAAATTTGCATAAACGAAAAGAAAACATCCCGAAATGACTGTAAAGTTGATAGTTGTCGGCAAGACCGATGAAAAATATCTTTGCGAAGGCATAGACATCTATCGTGCCAGACTTCAGCACTATTGCCGTTTCGAGATGGTGACAATTCCTGCCCTGAAGGGCGTCGGAAGCCTCAGCAGGGAGCAGCTGAAGGAGCGGGAAGCCGCGCTGATCCTCAAGAATCTGTCTGACTCGGACGAGTGCATACTGCTGGACGAGAGAGGAAAAGAGTTCACATCGAGCAGTTGGGCACAACATTTGGAGCAAAAGTTCGCCCACAGTTCCAGGAATATAGTTTTCGTCATAGGAGGCAGTATGGGCTTCGGCAAGAAAGTGTATGAAAGGGCCGACAGCAGTATGTGCCTCTCCAGGATGACCTTCTCGCACCAGATGGTCCGACTGATATTCCTCGAGCAACTGTACAGGGCTTTCACAATAATTGAAGGGGAACCCTACCACCACGAATGAAGGTAAACACCAGACACATAACCATCTCTCTTGCAGTTGCGGCGCTGCTGGCGTTCCTGCTGTCGTTCATTCCTCCGGTGGCGCAGAAGATCGACGCAAGACAGGTGGCCAGGGTGGAACGGCATCTGCTAAAGAAGCAGAAGCAGATGGACAGATACGTCCGCCAGGTGCAGGAAATGCCGATTGACGACTGGATCCTGCTGCCGGGCTTCCCCGACGATATGGTGCTCTACCGCTACAATGCCGACACACTTCAGTCCTGGGTCAACGAATTCTCGATAAGCAACGATGAGGTCGACGTGGCGCCGCTATGGTATCGTCTGCACTTTATGAGCAACGATAACCTCTTCAATACTCCGCTGGCTTATGTCACCGACAAGGACAGCTATATAAATCTTGGTCTTTCGTGGTATGTCGTGCGTTCATACACCAGCGGCACGACCAAGATCATCACCGGAATCCGCATAAAGGACGAGTACCCCTCCGACAATATGCAGATCATAAGCAAGATGAACCCTTCGCTCCATATGAGCAAGGGTTTTACGTCTTCAACCCTCGACGAAAACAACGGAGTGTTCGTGCACGGGGAGGACGGCACTCCGCTTTTCTCCATCATACCGGCTGCTGACTCGACGGTTATGTACCGCGACTATTCCCTGCGGTTTGTGGCCTTCGCCCTCATTCTTGCCGCGGTGTTCATCTTCCATTACCGCAAGCGCAACAGGCTGTCTTTCCTGACGACGATGGCCGTATTGACACTGGAACTCGTGTATTCGATGGTACTGTTCCGCCACGTCGACACCAATGCTGCCATCTTCTCGCCGCTGCTTTACGCCGACACAGGCTGGTTCAGTTCGTTCGCCAGTATGATCGCCGTCCATCTCTATATAATCCTGGCCATATTCTCCGGCTTTATGATAAGGAAGATCATCTACAGGAGGATACTTTCGTCAGGGAAGACGGTGAGGAAGGTGATTGCCATTGCGCTTACGGCCGCAGCCGTGGCGTTGGCTGCATATATATACCTCACTCTGCGCTCGCTGATACTGAACTCGAGCATCGTGCTTGCAATGTACAGGCTCACCGAGCTGTCGGTCTATTCCATCGTGAGCTATCTGTTCTACGCACTGCTCTTCCTGGCCCTGCTGCTCGTCCTTCAGATTGCAGTGATGGCCTGGGGCTGGCAGGACAGGATGAAGGTCATTTCCCTCAAGGGCGTGCTGATTTATTCCCTCATCGTCGCAGTGTTCACGACCACTGCGGTGACGGTATACGGCAAGGAGAAGGAGATGAGGACGAACCTCGTGCGTACGAACCGTATGGCCGTGGAACGCGACCTGTCCCTCGAAATCCAGCTTCGCGAGATAGAGAATCCAATAGCTTCGGACCAGCTGATCGGAATGCTCAGCTACTGGCCGGACGGTGGCACTGACATCATCCGCAACAGGATACTCGAGCGCTATCTCTACAGCAATTTCAGCCAGAAATACGACATCGCAGTGACGACCTGCGAGAGCAACAGCAAGCTGCTCATCGACCAATATACCCAGGTCGTGGACTGCTTCGACTTCTACAGCGACGAAATCGCCCGCTACGGCGTGCAGCTGGCTCCGACTTCCCGCTTCTTCTATATGAACAACTACTACGGCAAGACGGTCTACATCGGTCTGTTCACCTACATCAACTACCAGACCTACCAGACTGCCAGGCTGTATATTGAGATAGTACGCAAATCCCAGAGCGGCACCTTCATCTACCCCGAGGGTATGATGACCACCGACAATGTCAGTTCGTCGATTCCCGAGCAATATTCCTACGCCAAGTATTCCGCAGGCAGGCTGGTTTCGTCGTCAGGCGACTTCAACTATCCCGCCCGCAATACGTACTCGGACGTTGCGACAGGCTACCACGTGGTCCATTCGGACGGCTATCTGCATTTCGTCAACAAGCTTACCGACGAAGATGTCATAGTGATTTCGAGGGCGGTCGTGCCTGAGTATTCATACCTCGTGTCGCTGTCATACCTGCTGTTGCTGTTCTTTTTCGTGAATATGGTGGGAACGCACGGAATGCGGCGCCGTTCGCTGCTGAACCTGCCGGCCCACTCCTTCAAACGTAAGATTACCTTCCTGATCGTGATCTCGCTGGCTTCGGCCCTGATCTGCGTGGGCGTCGGCACTATCTTCTACACACTGAGCAGGACTGATGCGAACAACGAGGAACAGATGGAAAGCAAGATGACCATCGTGCAGGCCACCCTGTCGGAGTTCTGCCAGTACACCCTGCGCTACAGCGATATGAACATTCCTCAGCTGTACGAGGCTATGCAGAGGGTGGCGGTCAACACTCAGAGCGACGTCAACCTCTACGACACCCACGGCTCGCTGATCCGCTCCACCAAGCCCGAACTGTTCGAGCAGTTCATTATGGGCTCCCGTATGAACCACGACGCTTACTACAATATTGTCAAGAAAGACGCGTCCAGATATATCGCAGAGGAGGTCATCGCGGGCAACCGCTACCTGTCCATCTACGCCCCGCTGTTCAATGTCGACGGCTCCCTGGTGGCCGTGGCGAACATCCCGTACATATCTACGAGGTCCGAGCTGCAGGCCGATGCGCTGCAGTCGGTGGCTACTATCGTGAACATCTATCTGCTCATCCTGCTGGCAGGCCTCATCATAGGTCTCGTGTTCGCAAATTCCATCTCAAGGCCTCTGACCGAGATCAGGAGCAAGATGGCGTCGCTGACTGTGGACGGCCTCCAGAAGCAGCATATCAACTACCGCAACACCAAGGATGAGCTGGGAGTGCTGGTGCAGGCTTACAACAAGATGGTGGACGACCTTGAGGAGAGTACCCGCCGGCTGGCTGAGACCGAGAGGGAGCAGGCCTGGAAGGAGATGGCCCGCCAGATCGCACACGAAATCAAGAACCCTCTGACGCCTATGAGGCTGAGCATCCAGCATATGATGCGCCTCAAGAAGCAGAACGTTCCTGGCTGGGAAGACCGCTTCGAGGATCTGAGCCGCTCCCTGCTGGAGCAGATCGACATCCTCAGCGAGACAGCTTCCGAGTTCTCGCAGTTCTCGAAGTTCTACAGCGAAGAAGAGACCGTCGAAAACCTCGATGCGATGCTGTCGGAGCAGGTGGTTCTCTTCGGGGGCAGGGACGACGTTTCTGTAAGCTACCGCTGCAACGTGGAGCAGCCTCTGGTGAAGGTGCGCAAGAAGCAGATGATACGCGCTTTCGTAAACCTGATTTCCAACGCCGTGCAGGCTGTGGAGCAGCAGGAGGACGGCCAGGTGGTCATCAGCGTCGACGAGGCAGAGAAGGGCGAATTCTCGGTTTCCATCGAAGATAACGGTCCCGGAGTAAGCCCTGAAAACCGTAGCAAGCTCTTTAAGCCGAACTTCACGACCAAGTCATCCGGCACCGGTCTGGGACTGGCCATCACCCGCAGTATCGTGGAGCAGAGCTCCGGCCGCATCTTCTACCGTACCTCCGAAATGGGCGGCGCCGCCTTCGTCATCGTCCTGCCCAGCCTGTTAGGTTGATAACCCGGCGAGTTTGTTAATAACTGGGCCACGGAGGGATTCGTGACATCGATTTATTTGGTTAAATTTGCGTCGCGAAAATCCCTATATGGCAGAAGATTTACTGAAGCAGCAGCTCGAAGACAATTATACCAAGGACAAAGTCGTAACCCTTGACGGCCTGGAGCACATCCGCCGCAGGCTCTCTATGTACATTGGAAGAAGGGGAGACGGCAACAATCCCATCGACGGTATCTACGTCCTCACCAAGGAGGTCGTCGACAACTCCATCGACGAGTTCGCTATGGGCTTCGGCAAGCGCATCGAGATCACCCTCGCCGACAATTGCGTCACCGTCAGGGACTATGGCCGCGGCATTCCGCTGGAGTCAGTGGTGGACGCCGTGAGCAAGCTCAACACGGGCGCCAAGTTCGACAATGCCGTCTTCAAGAAGTCGGTCGGCCTGAACGGTGTCGGCCTTAAAGCCGTCAACGCGCTCTCGAGCAGTTTCACCGTGCAGGCTTTCCGCAACGGACGCACGGTGCGGGCACAGTTCTCGCGCGGCAAGCTGCTCAGCAGCGAAGAGTCCGACACGAACGAGAAGAACGGCACGATGGTGAGCTTCATCCCCGATGAGGAGATTTTCCCGGGCTATGCTTTCCAGAACGACATCCTCGTGACGATGTTCAAGAACTACGCATACTTGAACGTAGGCCTCCAGCTCATCTATAACAAGGAAATCTTCAAGTCCGAAAACGGACTGCTCGACCTGCTGAACGACAGCCTCGACGAGCAGCCTCTCTACGAACCCATCCATCTCAGCGGCCAGGACATCGAAGTGGTCATCACCCACGGCCTGAAGTACGGCGAGAACATATACTCCTTCGTCAACGGACAGAACACCATCCTCGGAGGTACTCACCTGGCGGCATTCAAGGAGGCCCTTGGCAAGACTCTCAAGGAGTTCTACAAGAAGGATTTCACTCCGGCGGACACCCGCCAGTCCATCATCGGCGCCATCAGCATCCGTGTGCAGGAGCCTGAGTTCGAGGCCCAGACCAAGGTGCAGCTCGGCAGCAAAAATATGTCGAAGGACGGCCCGACCATCCAGAAGTTCGTGGGCGACTTCATCAGCAAGGAGCTCGACAACTACCTCCACAAACACCCCGCGACCGCCGACATCCTGCTCCAGAAGATCCTTGCTTCGGAGAAGGAGCGCAAGGCCATCCAGGGCATCCGCAAGGAGGCCAAGGAGCGCATCAAGAAAGCATCTCTCAATAACAAGAAGCTCAGCGACTGCAAGGTCCACTTCACTGACAAGGGGGAGGAGGCCGCCCGTTCGATGATATTCCTCACCGAGGGCGATTCCGCTTCCGGCTCCATCAAGAAAATCCGCAATACCGTCAACCAGGCGGTCTTCAGCCTCAAGGGAAAGCCGCTGAACAGCTACAAGGCTTCCAAGAAGGATGTTTACGAGAACGAAGAGCTCGCGCTGCTGCAGGCAGCCCTCAACATAGACGAAGACATCAACAATCTCCGCTACAACTACGTTGTGATTGCCACTGATGCCGATATGGACGGTATGCACATCCGTCTGCTGCTTCTTACTTTCTTCCTCAAGTTCTATCCAGAGCTGGTGCGTGCCGGCCACGTATACATCCTCCAGACTCCTCTGTTCAGGGTGGCCGACAAGGCGCACAACATCTACTGCTACAGCTCTTCGGAGAAGGAAGCGGCCACAAAGAAGCTTGGCAAGAATGCCCAGGTGACCCGTTTCAAAGGCCTCGGCGAGATTTCGCCGGAAGAGTTCAAGGGTTTCATCGGGGACGACATCAAGCTCGAGACGGTGCGCCTCACCAAAGAAGACAATATCGCCGACCTGCTCGAATTCTATATGGGAGAGAATGACAGCGTCCGTCTTGATTTCATCAGGGACAACCTCCGCAGCGACATCGACAATACGGAAGAAGCCCAGTAGAAATGAAACAGAAGACAGCGAAATTCATTTTTGAAAAAATCCTCGGTTGGACTGCCGTGACTCCGGCGGTTCCGGAAAAGAAAGCCCTCATCCTGGGCGTTCCCCATACGACAATCTGGGACCTCCCCATCTCATACCTCTACTACACCGCGATAGGGAACCGTATCACCATCCTCGTCAAGGAGAAGTTCTTCGTGTTCCCCATAAAGGGTCTCATCAAGAAGATGGGCGGCGTGCCGCTGACCAGCAAGGTGAACGTTATGATCCAGATAGTCAACCTGTTCAACAGCAGCGAAGTTTGCCACTACGGAATGGCTCCGGAAGGTACTCGCGCGGCCGTTAAGCACTGGCGCACCGGTTTCCACTATATCGCCAAGAAAGCGAACGTCCCCGTGTACCTCGGATACATCGACTGGAAGCACAAACGCATATCCCGCGGTGAGATTTTCGAGCTGACTGACGATGCCGAAGAGGACCTTCGCAGGATGCAGCGCATATACAAAAGTTTGCCAATCAGGGGACTTCATCCAGAAAAGGTCGCCTATTTGGACGATTTATAACGAATAATGATTATATTAGCGGATTCGCAAAACAACAACAAATAATATTTTTTACTGATTATGTCTGAAAAACTTTTTGCCGAATTCCCTGCTGTCACCACCGAACAGTGGGAAGAGGTGATTACCAAAGACTTGAAAGGGGCCGACTATGACAAGAAGCTTGTCTGGAAGACCATCGAGGGTTTCAACGTGCGCCCTTATTACCGCGCCGAAAACCTCGCCGACATCAAGTTCAGGGATACCCTGCCGGGCCAGTTCCCGTTCGTAAGGGGTACCAAAAAATCTAACGAATGGCTCATACGCCAGGATTTCTGTGCTTGCGAGAATCTCGAAGAAGCCAACAGGCTCGCTCTTGACGCCCTGATGAAGGGTGCCAACTCAATCGGATTCGAACTTCCCCACAGGGCTCTGGACGAGAAAGAGATGGCTGTCCTGCTCAAGGACATCTGCCTTCAGGCCATCGAAGTAAACTTCTGCGGCTGCTGCCCGGGCAAGACCCGCGGCACCCTCGACAGCTTCCTCAAGTATGCCGAGGCTCAGGGTGTAGCAAAGGATGAAATCCGCGCAAGCTTCGATTTCAGCCCGCTCCACGCGCTGACAGTCAAGGGCCGCTTCTGCGATGACGCTTTCGATAAGCTCGCCGACTGCGTAAAGGCTGTCGCTGCTTATCCCGGCATCCGCGTGGTAGCCGTCAAGGCTTGTGATTTCAACTCAGCAGGCAGCAGCATCAGCCAGGAACTCGGCTATGCTATGGCCATCGGCAGCGAGTATATGACCGCCCTCACCGACAGAGGTCTCGACGCAGCTGAGGTTGCCCGCCGCATCAAATTCATCTTCGCCATCAGCGGCAACTATTTCTTCGAGATCGCCAAGTTCCGCGCAGCCCGCGTGCTGTGGGCCAACATCGTGAAGGCTTACGGAGTCGAGGACCTCGACGCAATGAAGATCAAGGTACACGCTGTGACCAGCAGCTGGAACCAGACTGTTTATGACGCATACGTCAATATGCTCCGCGGCACGACCGAGGCTATGAGCGCCGCCCTCGCTGGCGTCGACTCTATCGTAGTGCTTCCGTTCGACCACGCATTCCGCGCTCCGAACGAGTTCTCTAACCGTATCGCCCGCAACACCCAGTCAATCCTCAAGGAAGAAGCTCACTTCGACAAGGTTGAGGATCCCGGCGCAGGCAGCTATTACATCGAGACCCTCACCAGCTCGATCGCCAAGGCTGCCTGGGACATCTTCAAGTCAGTTGACGAGAAAGGCGGCTACGTAGAGGCATTCAAGGCCGGTGACGTTCAGGCTGCAGTGAAGGCCGTTTCCGACAAGAGGGATCAGGCCATCGCAAAACGCCGCGACACCATCCTCGGTACCAACCAGTATCCTAACTTCCTCGAGAAGGCTTCAGACGAGATCACCAAAGAGATCGTGACCCGCGACGCAAGTTGCGGTTGCTGCTGTGGCAAGGACGACGACAAGAAGGTTGCAGAACCTCTCCGTCCTTACCGCGGTGCCCAGGCTTTCGAGGCTCTGCGTCTTGCCACTGACCGCAGCGGCAAACAGCCTCAGGCCTTTATGCTCACCTTCGGCAACCTCGCAATGTGCCGTGCCCGCGCCCAGTTCAGCTGCAACTTCTTTGCAGTGGCAGGCTTCAAGGTAGTCGACAACAACCGCTTCTCTTCAGTTGAAGAAGGTGTCGAGGCCGCTCTGGCAGCCAAGGCTGACATCGTTGTCGCTTGCTCTGCCGACGATGAATATGCAGAGGCAGTTCCGAAGATCAAGGAGCTCATCGGCGACAAGGCCATCGTAGTCGTTGCCGGCGATCCCGAGTGCCGTCCGGAACTCGAAGCAAAGGGTATCGATAAATACATACACGTCAGATGCAATGTCCTCGAAACTCTCAAAGAGTATCAGGCAGAAATGGGTATTAAAGAACTTTAAAGAATCAGCAGATGAAACCTACTTTTACAGATATAAAAGATCTCAAGGAATTCGGTGCTGCCCCTGCCTGCTCTAAAGATGCTGCACAGGAGCTCTGGCACACCCCTGAAAATATAGACGTCAAGTCTCTCTATACTGCGAAGGACCTCGAAGGAATGGAGCACCTGAACTATGCTGCAGGTATCGCCCCTTATCTCCGCGGACCTTATTCAACTATGTACGTGATGCGTCCCTGGACCATCCGTCAGTACGCCGGCTTCTCTACTGCTGAGGAGTCCAACGCATTCTATCGCCGTAATCTGGCTTCCGGCCAGAAAGGTCTTTCCGTAGCGTTCGACCTCGCAACCCACCGTGGATATGACGCCGATCACCCCCGCGTTGTCGGTGACGTCGGCAAGGCCGGTGTGAGTATTTGCTCTGTAGAGGATATGAAGGTCCTCTTCGACCAGATCCCTCTCGGCAAGATGTCAGTGTCAATGACAATGAACGGCGCCGTGCTTCCCATTATGGCCTTCTACATCGTGGCTGGTCTGGAGCAGGGCGTGAAACTCGAGGAGATGGCTGGTACCATCCAGAACGACATCCTCAAGGAGTTTATGGTCCGCAACACCTACATCTATCCGCCTGAGTTCTCTATGCGTATCATCGGCGACATCTTCGCCTATACGTCCAAGAATATGCCCAAGTTCAACTCGATCTCAATCTCCGGCTACCATATGCAGGAAGCCGGTGCGACCAACGACATCGAGATGGCGTACACCCTGGCCGACGGTATGGAATACATCCGCACCGGTATCAAGGCCGGCATCGACGTGGATGCCTTCGCACCGCGCCTGTCGTTCTTCTGGGCCATCGGCATGAACCACTTCATGGAAATCGCCAAGATGCGTGCCGCCCGTATGCTGTCGGCCAAGATCGTGGGCCAGTTCAATCCGAAGAACCCGAAGAGCCAGTCGCTCCGTACCCACTGCCAGACCTCGGGCTGGTCGCTCACCGAGTAGGACCCGTTCAACAACGTGGCCCGTACCTGCATCGAGGCCATGGGCGCCGCCC
>JAGCZI010000119.1 GCA_017960085.1 Bacteroidales bacterium | reverse complement strand
CGTCAGCGACGAGGAACTCGCCGCCCGCCGCGCAGCAATCAAGGAATACAAACCCGCCCACCGCGACCGCAAGGTCAGCAAGGCCCTCCAGGCTTATTCTATGCTTGCAGGTTCAGCCGATAAAGGCGGCGTACGAATGATTTAGGAATATGGAAGAGAAAATGATGACCGGCGCAGAAGCGCTTATCAACACTATAATTGAGGAAAATGTAGATACGATCTTCGGCTATCCCGGAGGCAGCATCATCCCTTTCTACGACAAGCTTTACGACTATACCGACCAGCTCCGCCACGTGCTCGTGCGTCACGAGCAGGGAGCCGTGCACGCCGCTGAAGGCTATGCAAGGGCGACAGGGCAGGTGGGAGTCTGCGTTGCCACTTCAGGCCCCGGCGCCACCAACTTCGTCACGGGCATCGCGGATGCAATGATGGACTCGACTCCGATCGTCTGCATCACCGCCCAGGTGGATGCTTCGCAGCTCGGAACCAACTTCTTCCAGGAGGCCGATATGGTGGGAATCACAACTCCCATCACCAAATGGAATTACCAGATCTCACGTGCCGAAGACATTCCCATCGTAGTGCCCCAGGCCTTCCATATCGCCCGCAGCGGCCGCCCCGGTCCGGTGCTCATCAGCATCACCAAGAACGCTCAGGTCGAGAAGTTCCGCTATCGCTATGACCTCAAGGCCGCCCTCGACCGTATGGTTCAGGTGCCCCGCAGGGACAATATCGAGAAGCGCGATATGAATGTACAGAAGGCTATCGACCTGCTCAACAAAGCCGAGAAGCCTCTGATTATCGCCGGCCAGGGAGTGCTCATCTCCGGAGCAGAATCAATCCTTGCGGAATGTGCCAATAAAGGTTGCATCCCCGTAGCCTGCACGCTGCTCGGCCGCAGCGCAATGAACTTCCACGACCATTACTACATCGGTATGGTGGGTATGCACGGCAACATTTCGGCGAACGCAATGACCCAGCAGGCTGATGTGATCCTCGCAGTCGGTATGCGCTTCTCCGACCGTGTCACCGGCAATCCCGGCGGCTATGCCCAGAATGCCCAGATTATCCATATCGACATCGACAAGACCGAATTCAACAAGAATATCCAGGTAGACCTCACAATCCACGGAGACGCCCGCCAGATGCTGGAAGCTATCTGCGACGGACTGGTGTTCAAGGACCGTGAGAGCTGGAGGCGCTTCGGTTACGAGCAGTACGACAAGGAGAAAGAGAACGTCATCGGCCCTATGCTGGCCAGCAAGAAGCTCAATATGGCCCAGGTGGTAGACGCCATCAACAGCCATTATATCGAGAAGGTAAGCCCCAAGAGCTACGGCAGCAACGTGGTGCTCGTCACCGACGTGGGCCAGAACCAGATGTTCGCGGCCCGCTACCTGAAGCTTACGATGAAGACCGGCTGGATTACATCCGGAGGCCTCGGCACTATGGGTTTCGCACTTCCCGCCGCAATCGGAGCCAAATGCGGCCGTCCTGACGCACAGGTAGTCGCCATTGTGGGCGACGGCGGTCTGCAGATGAACATCCAGGAGCTCGGAACTATCCTCCAGAACAACATAGACGTGAAGATAGTGCTGCTGAACAACTCATTCCTCGGAATGGTGCGCCAGTGGCAGGATCTGTTCTTCGACAAGCGTTTCTCACACACTATGCTCGTGAACCCCGACTTCAGCAAGATATGCGAAGCCTACGAAATCGAGTATCTGAGGATATCGGAGCCCTCCGAGCTGGAGGATGCCATCGACCGTATGGCGGCGTCGAAGGGAGCCTTCTTCCTCGAGGCGGTGGTAGACCCGACTGCCAATGTATACCCGATGATTCCGGGCGGCAAGACTTTGAATGACCTTATTATAAGATAGAGTATGAAATACAGACTTGAAGCGACCGTAAGCGCGCGCGTAGACATCCTCAACCGTATAACGACCCTTTTCATCCAGAAAGGACTGCCGGTGGAGAGCGTGAACTACAAGGTGATCGACGACCGTATGGCCAAGGTGGAGCTGATATGCTCCGATGCGGACGACATCCGTATGGACCGCATCATCAACCAGGCCGACAATATGGTGGACATCGCGCAGGTGCAGTATATTAAATTGGACAAATAACAAACTTAACACAGATACTAGAATGGCAGAAATGAATTTTGGCGGCATCGTAGAGCAGGTTGTTACACGTGCCGAATTTCCACTTGAGAAAGCTAAAGAAGTATTGGCGAATGAGACCATAGCAGTCCTCGGATATGGCGTCCAGGGCCCTGGCCAGAGCCTCAACCTCCGCGACAACGGCTTCAACGTCATCGTCGGACAGCGCAAGGGCGGCAAGAGCTGGGACAAAGCCGTAGCTGACGGCTGGGTTCCGGGCGAGACCCTTTTTGAAATCGAAGAAGCTTGCAAAAAAGCTACTATCATAGAGTTCCTGCTTTCAGACGCAGGTCAGATCAGCGCCTGGCCCACAGTGAAGAAACACCTGACCGCAGGCAAGGCCCTCTACTTCTCACACGGCTTCGCCATCACCTATCAGGACCGCACCGGCATCATCCCTCCGAAGGATGTCGATGTCATTATGTGCGCCCCCAAGGGTTCAGGCACCTCACTGCGCCGTCTCTTCCTCCAGGGCAGGGGCATCAACTCTTCATACGCCATCTTCCAGGATGCTACCGGAAAGGCTTATGAGCGCACCATCGCCCTCGGCGTAGGTATCGGCAGCGGCTACCTCTTCGAGACTACCTTCAAGAGAGAGACCTACAGCGACCTTACCGGCGAGCGCGGAACTCTGATGGGTGCCATCCAGGGTATCTTCGCAGCCCAGTACGACACTCTGCGCGCACACGGCCACACTCCTTCAGAGGCTTTCAACGAGACTGTAGAGGAGCTCTCACAGAGCCTTCTCCCGCTCGTGGCTGAGAACGGTATGGACTGGATGTACGCCAACTGCTCTACTACCGCTCAGCGCGGCGCCCTCGACTGGTGGAAACGCTTCCGTGACGCTACCAAACCTGTATTCGAGTCTCTCTATGAGAGCGTAGCTACAGGCAACGAGGCTCAGATCTCAATCGATTCAAACAGCAAGCCCGACTACCGCGAAGGTCTTGAGAAAGAGCTCAAGGAAATGCGCGAAAGCGAAATGTGGCAGGCAGGCAAGGTTGTCCGCACACTGCGTCCCGAAAACAACTAAACTGTGGCCTTATGGTAGATCTTGACTGGAAAAACATAGGCTTCGGATACGTCAAGACGAAATACAACATTCGTTGCGAATATCACGAAGGCAAGTGGGGAGACCCGTATCTCACAGCTCACGAGTACATCCCTATGCACATTGCTGCTACCTCGCTGCACTACGGACAGGAAGTGTTCGAAGGCGCCAAGGTATTCCGCGGAGTGGACGGCAAGGCCCGTCTGTTCAGGATCGAGGAGAATGCCAGGCGAATGAAGGCATCGGCAGAGTATCTGCTGATGGCCGCTCCCCCGGAGGACCTTTTCATCGAAATGTGCGAGAAGGTCATCCGTGCCAACGCTGAATACTTGCCGCCTTACGGCACAGGCGCCTCTTTGTATGTGCGTCCTCTGCTTATCGGTACGACTGCCGAGGTGGGAGTGAAGACAGCCCTCGACTATATGTTCCTGATCTTCGTGACCCCGGTGGGCCCGTATTTCAAGAACGGTTTCGCTCCGATCGACGTGGTGCTGGAGAAACTGCACGACCGTGCGGCTCCCCGCGGCACAGGCCAGGCCAAGGTCGGCGGCAACTATGCCGCCAGCATCCAGGCCGGCGCCTTCGCCCACGAGAGGGGCTTCTCCAATGAGCTCTACCTCGATGCTGCTGAGCAGAAGTACATCGACGAGTTCGGCGCTGCCAACTTCTTCGCCATCAAGGACGCCACCTACATCACTCCGCTGTCAAGGTCGGTGCTCGGCTCCATCACCAACAAGAGCCTCCGCGTCATCGCCAACGACCTCGGACTCAAGGTGGAGGACCGCCCGATCGAGTACGAAAAGGAAATCGGGACCTTCGACGAGGTCGGCGCCTGCGGTACTGCAGCCGTGATATCACCTGTAGGCCGTCTGTACGACCCCAACAAGGACAAGTGGTACGAGTACGACGCTCCCGGCAAGTACAGCACTATGATGTACCACGCACTCCAGGACATCCAGTACGGACGTGCTGAAGACAAGCACGGCTGGACCAGGGTGATCGAAGGAATCTAAAGCGTCCCGTCGAAGAATTCGCAGGGCGATGCCGCAAGGCTCCGGGCGATATCCTTGACCGGAGCGGTGAATGCGGTGCTAGAATAGAATTTGCAGCAAGGCGTGCCTTCGTGGCGCGCCTTGACTGTATACAGGCGTTTCGCCTGGAGGGCGACGGCAGGGGCGGGGTTGACGATCTTTG
>JAGCZI010000118.1 GCA_017960085.1 Bacteroidales bacterium | reverse complement strand
GCGCGGGTCATCATTACCAGGTTGCCGACGAGGGTGAGGTAGTTGGCAGCCTTGAGGGTCCACTTGTTGTACTCGATCCACTTGTAGTGTTCCGCGTCTGTCAGAGTGTGGTAGTTGAAGTCTGCAGGCTTGTCCTTGCGGAGCAGTGAGTAGGGAGGAGTAAGTTGGAGGGCTATGCTCATATCTGATCCCTGGCGGGGATAGATGGTCTGGTCGGTAGAGTTACGTGCCAGCGTTATGGTGTAGTTGAAGTTGTGTGACAGACCGTCCTTGAAGATGAAATAATAGTTCCAGTCCTGAAGGTGATATGTCTGCCAGCTCAGCGTGTGGTAAAGCACGAAATAGTTGTCGGGCCATTTGAGTCGGCTTCCGAGGGAAACCGAAGCACCGAAGACTTCCATAAACTGGTCGTTGTTCAATATCTGGTAGTATGCAGACAGATATGAGTTGGTCTGCCTTGTGAAATAGGTAGACAGGCTCAGCGAAGTAGGTTTCTTGCCGAACAGCCAGGGCTCGAGGAACTGGGCTGAAATGGCCCTGTAGTACGAACCGTTGGTCTGGAAACGGAAGGCCAGCGTCTGGTTGTCACCGAGCGGCACGGGCTTCCAGGCATCCAGGTCCAGCATATTGCGGGTAGAGAAGTTGCTGAAACTGATGCCGACGGTGCCGACGAACATACCTGCACCCCAGCCGCCGGAAAGCTCCAGCTGGCTGTTGGGCTTCTCCTCGACGTTGTAGGTGATGTCTACGGTGTTGTTGATGGCATTAGGCGCGAGTGACCAGCCGACGCCCTGCTGGACGATCTTCTCCTGGTCGAAGTTGGACATCGTGCCGAGCTCCCTGATGGAACGCTCGAAACTTGTCTGGCTGAAGAGGTAGCCGGGGCGGGTGTAGACGGCGCGGCGGATGACTCTTTCGTTGGTGACATTGTTGCCGCTGATGATCACGTTGTTGAAGCGGGCCTGCTTGCCCTCCACGATCCTGATCTCGAGGTCTACGGAGTCACCTACGATATTGGTCTCAACGGGAGTGACGTTGAAGAAAAGGTATCCGTTGTCCCTGAAGAGGCTGGAAACTGATACCGCGCTCTGGTCCTTGCCGCCTCCGTAGAGACGTTCGTTGAGAGTGACGACGTCATATATGTCGCCTTTCTTGACCTGGAGCACATTGCTGAGGTCGGAGGCGCTGTAAATAGAGTTGCCTGTCCAGGTGATGTTCCTGAAGTAATATTGTTTTCCCTGGTCGATCTTGAAGAGGATGCCAAGCTTCGAACTGTCGTTCGGCATCACATATATGGAATCTTTCAGGATCTTGGCGTCGCGGTAGCCCTTCTCGTTGAAGGCCTCGATGAGGGAAGCTTTGTCGTTGACGTATTCTTTCTCGTTGAATTTCTTGCTGCTGAAGAAGTTGTACCACTTGGCGGACTTGGTCTTCTTCATCGATTTGTCGAGGGTGAAGGTCTTGATGCCGGTCACACCGTCGTAGTTGATCTCCTTGATGCGCACCTTGGGCCCCTTGGTGACGGCGAAGTTTACGCGGACGGCATTGTTGATGACGGTATCCTTGGTCTGCTCGACGTCGACGCGGGCGTTGATGAAGCCTTTCTCCTTGAGGAAATCCTTGATGACGCCGACAGAACTGGTGATTACGTAGTCGGAAAGTTCGGTGCCCCTTCGCAGGGTGAGGTCTTCCTTGAGGTCGTCCTGCTCACTCTTCTTGAGGCCGGTGAAGGTCCATTGGGAAACACGCGGACGCTCCACGATCTTGATCTTGAAGAAGGCGGTGTCGCGGGATGCAGAGAGAGAGTCGATGTAGAAGCCGACATCTTCGAAATAGCGCTGCTGCCAGAGGCGTTTCACGATTGAAGATGCATCATCGCCCGGAACTGTGATCGTCTGGCCGACTGAAAGGCCGGTGAGGGATATTATCTGGTTGGGGTTGAGGTAATTCGTGCCTTCTACAGTAACTCCTCCGACGACATAGGAACGGGGGCTGTTGTAGTCCACCTGTATGTCCTGGCCGTTTTGTGCCGCCGCCGCAAAAGGAAGTAATGCGAATATTATTATCAGTAACCTGAGTGATTTCATCTGCAGAATTTGTCGCGCAAATTTACAACTATTAATTGATTTCCCCATACCTTCTCTGTCTGTTTTCGAACGAGTCCAGAGCTTTTCGGAACTCGGTTTTGCGAAAATCAGGCCAAAGGACGTCGGTGAAGTAGAATTCGCTGTAGGCGCATTGCCACAGCATATAATTGCTTATGCGCAATTCTCCGCCGGTGCGTATCAGCAGGTCCGGGTCGGGAAAGCCGGCGGTGGAAAGGTATTTTTCATATCCGGCTATGTCGATCTGTCCGGAAGCGTCTACCTTGCCGGCCGCAATGTCCTCGCGGTATCTGTTGACAGCCTGCACGATGTCCCATTTGCCGCTGTAGCTGAACATTACCATAAGGGTCAGCGTCCTGCAGTCGGCAGTGTAGGCTTCGAGCTCTTCGATGTCGTGCAGCAGGTCGGCAGAAAGCCTGCTCCGGTTGCCGATGACCAGGAATCTGACGCCGTTGTCCTTGAGGTTTTTCCTCTCCCTGGCCATTACGGTTACGAAAAGGGAATTGATGCCGCTGACCTCGGCCTGGGGCCTGTTCCAGTTCTCTTCGGAAAAGGTGTAGAGACTGAGGTATTTCACGCCGGCTTCGATGGCTGCCTCAAGGCAGGCACGGACGCTCTCGGCGCCTTCCTTGTGGCCGAAGGTCCTGGGCAGATGCCTTTGCTGGGCCCAGCGGCCGTTGCCGTCCATTATTATAGATACGTGTGTCGGAATCATTCTATTTGTTGTTACGGATGTCATCGCCCCACATCAGCTTGTCCCGCAGGGCGTCGATGAAACTCATATCCCGGAGGGTGACATACAGGGCTTTGTGGGGAGCCTGCGACAGCGTGATGCAGCTGTCGGAACTTACCTGGAAGCCGTGGTTGTCGACGGACATATTGGCGGAGGTGTCCTTGCTCCTGAAGCTGATCCGGATCCGGGAGCTGGCGCTGACCACGATAGGCCTTACGTTGAGGTTGTGCGGAGCCGTGGGACAGATAATCAGGCATTCTGTGGTGGGAGCCACTATCGGACCGCCGACGCTCAGTGAGTACGCGGTGCTGCCTGTCGGAGTGGCCACCAGCACACCGTCAGCCCAGTAGGTAGGGAGAGCCTTGCCGTCGATGGAAACAGTGATCTGCAGCATTGACGGACCCAGCCGCATCAGCGAAAACTCGTTGAGGCAGTAGGGATGGACACCTTCGGGCATCTCGACTCCTGAAGCCTGCAGCAACAGCCTCGGCTCTATGTCGAACTTCTTGTTGACCAGGTCTTCTATCCAGGCGTTTTCACCTTCGTCTACCCTTGCGGTCGTGAGGAATCCGAGCCTTCCGAAATTGATGCCTGCTACAGGGATCTGCCTTCCCTTGAGGAAGTCCACTGCAGCCAGGAAGGTTCCGTCGCCGCCGAGGGAGAGCATCAGGTCTGTGTCTGAGGGAAGTTCGCCGCTGTCGGCCGAAGTGCAGTAGAAAATGTCCGCACCGAGGGTGGTAAGCCTTCCGGCCAGATAATTCAGTTTCTTTTCGTCGATGTGTGAGGCGTCCCGCCTGAACAGAGCGATTTTCATCTATTATACAAAATTCAAATTAGGGGCTTCAAATGTACCAAATAATGAGAAATTTGCTAAAAATTTTTACATTTGCCATTTACAATGACAAATCTAAGCGTCAATATCAACAAAATTGCGACAATACGCAATGCCCGCGGCGGTGACAACCCCAATGTGGTGTCCGCTGCGCTGTTCTGTGAGAAGTGCGGGGCACAGGGTATTACCGTGCATCCCAGACCCGACGGCCGCCATATCCGCCACGCCGACGTATTCGAACTGAAGCAGGTGCTGACCACCGAATTCAACATCGAAGGCAACCCGACCGAGGAGTTCATCGACCTGGTGCTGAAAGTGAAGCCCGCCCAGGTGACGATGGTGCCCGATTCCCCCGATGCAATCACTTCCAATGCGGGCTGGAACACCATTGAGCACAAGGCATTTCTGAGGACGGTATGCAATCAGTTCCACACAGAAGGCATCCGTTGCTCGATTTTTGTAGATCCCGACCCCGAGATGGTCAAGCACGCTGCCGACTGCGGCTGCGACCGTGTCGAGCTTTACACCTTCGGCTATGCTGCCCAGTATCCCGAAAGTCCCGAAAAAGCCGTGGCTCCCTACGTGAGGGCGGCGATAGCAGCCCGCGAGAGCGGCATCGGACTCAATGCCGGCCACGACCTGAGCCTGGAGAATCTCCGTTATTTCCACAGTTGCATTCCCTGGCTCGACGAAGTTTCGATAGGTCACGCGCTGATTTGCGACGCATTGTATATGGGCCTGGAAGCCTCGGTGAAGGCCTACCTTGAACAATTGAAATAGTACGAATATTAATAATAAAAACAACTGATTTTTTCTATGAAAAAGACACCCACCATCCTTGCTTGCATCGCTCTGCTCGTATCTGTAGCCGCTCTCGTAATGACCATTCTGGCAGGAAACAAGAAGCCTGTTGAAATCGAGCCGGTTCCCGGACAGACTGCAGTGGCCGGAGACATCGTGTACATCCAGATTGACTCTCTGCTGATGAACTACGATATGTACAACGACCTTATGTCAGCGTTCCAGAGCAAATATCAGGCAAGCCAGGATGAACTCCAGAAGAAGAGCCGCCAGCTCGAAAGCGACGCCAAGTCGTTTGAAAACCAGATCAACAAAGGCCTTCTGACCAGAAGCGCAGCGGAACAACAGCAGCAGAATCTTCTCAGGCGTCAGGAGAATCTCCAGAACGAGGCCAATAACAAGCAGCTCGAACTTCAGGAAGAGGAATTCGTCCTCAACAACCAGGTATACGACGCCATCAAGACTTTCCTGGAGAAATACAATGCGGAGCACCAGTTCGCTCTCATCCTGACTTCTTCGTCAGCCAGCAATACTGTGATTGAGGGTAACAAAGGTCTTGACATCACCAATGAAGTTGTACGTGGCCTGAACGAAGAATACATACGCAACAGGAATAAATAATGAAAGCTCTTACCCGTACTGAGTTTGCATTCCCGAAGCAGACGTCCAAGTACGTCGGCAAAGTGAGGGATGTTTATTCCATAGCCGACAAGTATATGGTTATGGTCGCTACTGACCGTATATCGGCATTCGACGTTGTCCTTCCTGAGGGAATACCCTATAAAGGTCAGGTACTCAACCAGATTGCATCGTCTTTCCTCGACCTGACCCAGGATATAGTGCAGAACTGGAAGATAGCCTCTCCCGACCCTATGGTCACTGTCGGCTACAAATGCCAGGGCCTGCCCGTCGAAATGATTGTCAGGGGCTACCTCACCGGCAGTTCCTGGCGCAGCTACAAGGCCGGGGCCAGGCAGATCTGCGGAGTTCCCATCCCCGACGGTATGCGCGAACATCAGAAATTTGAGAAGCCGATCATCACACCGACCACCAAGGCTGAAATAGGCGAGCACGATGCAGACATCAGCCGCGAGGAAATCATCGCGCGCGGAATAATGTCCCGCCGTGATTATGAGCAGCTTGAGGAGATAACCCTGGCTCTCTACCAGAGAGGCTGCGAGGTGGCTGCCTCAAGGGGACTCATCCTTGTCGATACCAAATATGAATTCGGCCTGAGGGACGGAGAACTCTTCCTCATCGACGAGATCCACACTCCGGACTCATCCCGTTATTTCTACGCCGACAGCTATCAGGAACTTTTCGACAAAGGTCTCCAGCAGCGTCAGCTTTCGAAAGAATTCGTGCGTGAGTGGCTGATGGACAATGGCTTCCAGGGTAAGGAAGGCCAGAAAGTCCCCGAGATGACCCCCGAGAGAGTCGGCATCATTTCCGACCGCTACATTGAACTGTACGAACATATCACTGGCAAGAAATTTGTCAAGGAGCCCTACGACAATGTCGTGGACAGGATTGAAGGCAATGTAAGGAATATGTTGTCCCGTCTGGCTCTGTAATATATGAAAAGACTTGCGATAATATTGGCTTTGATGATGGCGTTCCCCGTGCTGGACTATGCACAGGGCGACACCTCATATCAGGCGGCCCCCGTTGAAATCTCCGAAGTAAGGACACGCAAGGACGACACGTGGTTCTACGTCCACAAAGTCCTTCCCAAGCAGACGCTTTATTCCATCTGCAGGGCCTATGACGTAACCCAGCAGGAGGTATATGAGGCCAACAGGTCGGCTTTGGAGACCGGGCTCAAGGCAGGTATGGAACTGCTTATCCCCGTGCACGGAACCATTGAAGCAGAGCCTGAAAGCGCCGCTGCCGTGCCGCAGCAGGAGGTTGAAGTTGCGCAAAGCCAGCCTCAGACCCCGCCGGCTGTCCAGCCCGCAGATTCTTACACCATCCACAGGGTTAAGTGGTACGAGACGCTTTATTCAATCGCAAGAAAATATGAAATAACTCCGGAATCAATCATCCGGGCAAACCGCCTTACCAGGACGGACCTACAGACCGGCCAGATGCTGAAGATCCCCTCTGCAGACTATCTGAACGCAGTCGAGAGGCAGGTCAATGACGATTTTGCCGAGACACCGGCCGGTGATGACGAAGTCATCCCGACAGTCGTTACGGTCGACGACGATCCCCAGTTCGCCGGCAATGACGATGACGTGCAGCAGCCGGACGACGATTACTTCTTCAACGAGCCGTTCTCAGGCAAGGCTAAGATAGCCCTGCTG
>JAGCZI010000117.1 GCA_017960085.1 Bacteroidales bacterium | reverse complement strand
TTTCGGCACGCTGGGCCACAAGGCGGCGGGCACGAGGGAGAAGCTGACTCCGAGGATGACGATCAGAGTGAGAGCGAGCCATTTGTAAGGGAACGCCGGCAGCAGGAACGCGAAGCTCAAGTGGCAGACGATCATAATGATGGCGCCAATCATAAGCATAGAGGCTCCCTTGCCCTTGGTGTCCAGGAAGATGCCCAGCAGGGGAGTGAGGCACATAGCCAGGATCGGGAAGCAGCTGAACAGGCGGGAAGCCGCAGTCGCGTCGATGCCGAGAGTCACTTCGAGGAAGTTCGGGGCATATCTCTGGAACGGGAAGATAGCGGAGTAGTAAAGCACGCAGAGCAGAGCCACCAGCCAGAACATCTTGCTTGAGAAGATCTGTCCGAGGTCTGACACGTGGAATTCATCTTCAGGAGATTTCTCTTCGGTAGCCAGGCCGGCTGCCACGAGCTGGGCGTCGAGCTTGCGGTCCATAAAGGTGAATATGATGAAATTGATGAGTCCGATGAGGAGCAGGGCTGCGCAGAAGCCGAGAGATGCGACGGCGCTGTCGCCGGCATTAACTATGCCGTTGGCATTGCCGAAGCGGTCGGCGATGATGGGGGAGATCCACATCACAGCGAATACACCGAGACGGGCGATAGCCATCTCGAGACCCATAGCCAGGGCCATCTCCTTGCCCTTGAACCATTTTGCGATAGCCTTGGAAACAGTAGTTCCGGCCATTTCGCAGCCGCAGCCGAAAATCATAAATCCGAGCGCTGCCATCTTGGCGCTGCCGGGCATAGTCACCCACCAGCTGTTGAGCCAGTTGCAGAAGCCGGTTGTTTGGAACCAGTCGCTGATGCCGATGAATTTGATGAGCGCTCCGACAACCATTATGGAAGCGGAGAGAACGCCGGTGAAGCGGGTGCCCATCTTGTCGAGGATGATGCCCGCGATGATAAGGAAGCCGAACACGTTGAGGATGTATTCAGCGGATGCGTAGGTGCCGAACACCCCGCTGTCCCAGCCGTGAGAGCTCTCGATGAGAGACTTGAGCGGAGACATCACGTCTACGAACATATAGGCGAAGAACATCATCAGCGCGATGAGTATCAATGCCGCCCATCTCGCTGCGGGGTAATCGTTCAGTAGTTTTTGTACTTTTTCTGCCATTATTGTGTTGATTGATTATTTCAAAGCGCAAAATCAGGCACCAAATTTAAGCTATATTTTGCTTTCCGCCAAAGTGTGTGCGCAGGACCCCCTCCGCAGCGCACTCCAGGGCATATAACGAGCGCACACCACCCCCTCGAGAGGGTGGTGTGCGCCGCCAATCGCGTCTGTGCGCTCTGCAGGGCACCCGCCCGGCGCACACTCGCCGGCTCATACGTATTTGCAGACTTCAGTGTATTTGAGTTGCACTAGTGAGGCTATCTGTCTCGCGTTAATATGCCACTTCCTGCGCAGCTCCTGAGCGAGTTGTATCCTTTGGCTGGAATTAAGGATATGGACGTCTTTGGTTCCGAAATACTGCTCGGAAATCTCGTGGCAGCGCTTCCTTGCTTCTGAGTCTTCCATAGCCACGCCCCGGACTGTTGCCATATGTTTCAGAATTTCCTGATCTCTGTTCCGGTTGCTGGCCAGAAAGACCCTGAAGCAGTTAGCTGTCGAATAGATGCTTTCATAGTGTGCGACATCTACGTAGTTGTCCGGGAGGAGGATATCGTTGCATATAACCCATTCTTCGGGAACAGGTCGACGGGATCCTAGAATACTGCAGAGTCGTTTGTTCGGAATATCTCCAGCCCTGATTGTATCACACTTTTCTCCTTTATCGTCAATAGTCCATAAAGAGATATATCCTGGCCTTCGAAAGTACATAGAACCGGTTCCCCATCGATAGTCATACGGCATCACTTGCTTGCCGTCCTTAGTGGGCTGGACAATCGTGTATGTACCTACACTCATAAGGTATTCCTGACTATCTACCGGGATAATGTCCAAATCTATCACTGCCCCTTTCCTCGAGCCACGTGTTCCCGCGATATGATGAGCCCAACTGTCTTCATACATTGACTTGAAGAGGATACAACTGTCCTTACTTCCATATGCTAATATGTGTAGATGAGTATCTTCAAGAGAGAAGGAAAGGATTGTCGCCGCGCAATTTGCCGCGCATACACCAATCAGGTTGAACGCGTATCTGAAATCGTCTTCACATATAAGAAAGTGCGGCGAGAGATCGCCATCAGAGCACAAGTGAAAATAGCCGGAACGGTCGGCGCCGTAAGAATAATGTGTCATCATAGTATACTTCTATCCCCTCGACCGTACGCCACCGACACGATGACTCGACGAGTAGTCCTGTTCCCAAAGTTGGGAATAATCTTTCTTTCATGCAACTGTTTTTTACCCCGCCCGGGTGTGCGCGCACGCCCCCCTCCGGAGCGCACTCCAGGGCATATAACGAGCGCACACCACCCTCCCGAGGGGGTGGTGTGCGCCGTCAATCACGTCTGTGCGCTCCACAGGGCACCTGCCCGGCGCACACTATTTATATTTCTCTACGCGGGCGTCTTTGATGACTCCTTTCCAGTTGAGACCGAAGGCGAAGTCGTAGGTGTTGCCGTCAGCGTCGACGAAGCAATCCATATCGCGGGGAACATCCTCGAACTGCTTCTCGACCGTTTCCATATTTGCGGGCATCTGCATCGGAAGCAGGCCTGAAGGCTCGGCCTTGCCGCTCACCAGGTCGAGAACTGCCTGGTTCTGCACGCCCATAGTGACCAGGATGGCGTCTGCATAGGGTTCAACCTCGCTCATTACGACCGGCCTTGATACTGACATACATACGATGACGGGACGGTTGCCCATCTGGCGCTTTGTATTGATGACGATCTCAAGGTCACTCATATTGTCGGTGGTGACAGTCTTGCCGCGATAGCTGCGGTTGGTAAAGCTTTCCTTGGGGTCGCCGCCGGCTATAGAAACTTCGCGGGCAGTGGAAGCGGTGTAAGGTCTGTACTGCAAGCTGATGGGAACATATCCGTTGCCACCCTTCTCGGCGTCCTCACGGCTGTACCCGCTGCCGCCTGAGGGCTGCTGGATGAACACGAGGGCAAAATCAGCCTTGCGGGGGTCGTCTGTCCATTCGTAGTATTTCTCCACAAGCTCCTTGCTGACAGGGTAATCCCAGCGGGCCTGGCTGGTGCCGCCGAAGCCGAACATTCCGCCTCTGGCCGGGTACAGGCGCTTGGGAACATATACTTTGAGCTTCTGGGTCTTGGGCAGCACTCCGCCGTGATTCTTGAGCATCACGACAGATTTGAGCTGTGCTTCGTAGCCCTTGGCCATAAACTCGGGATTGCCGACAATCTGCGCAGTCTTCGCGGGGTCGAGATAGGGGTTCTCGAAAAGACCCGTGCGGAAACTGTTCAGCAGAAGACGGACAGCGCTCTGTTCGAAGCGGGCACGTGCGCTTTTCTCGCCTGAATCCTTCACCCACATCTGATAAGCCTCCAGAACCGGTCCCTTGTCGTTGTTGCCGCCGAACTGGTCTACTCCAGCCTTCAGCACTTCATAATGGCGCTCGGGGATGCTGAGGGTCTCGACTCCCCAGCATTTGCCGTCGAACGAATAGATGGTGGAGTTGTTGTTGGTGATGCCCCAGTCCGTGCAGACGACTCCGTCGAAGCCGTATTTATCACGCAGCAGGTCAGATATGATATAGTGGTTGTAGCTGTTGCCGACATTCTTGCCCGAAGGATCGATACCGTATGAAATCGTGTAGTAAGGCATCACTGCCGTGGCCTTGCCGGTGCCGCCTTTGAGCTGGAAGGCACCTTCGACGAAGGCCCTGATATGGTCTGAGAAGTTGTTGCCGGGGTAGACGGCATACTTTCCGTAGTTGTAGTGTGCGTCACGGCCGCCTTCTTCGGGACCGCCGCTCGGCCAGTGCTTGATCATTGCGTTGACGCTCTCTGCGCCCCATCCGTCCTCGGAGCCTTCGGTGGTCTGGAAGCCGTCGACATAGGCTCGGGCCATATCCACGTCAAGGTCGGGATCCTCGCCGAAGGTGCCGCTGAAACGGGACCAGCGGGGCTCGGTAGCCAGGTCGATCTGGGGAGAAAGGGCAGTCGCGATGCCGAGCGCCCTGTACTCCTTTGAAGCTATACGGCCGAACTCCTCCACGAGATCCGGGTCGAAGGTGGCTGCCATTCCGAGAGTCGTCGGCCACTGTGAGATGCGTCCGCCGGAGCCGGCGTTGAACTCGGCAGTGGCGGAAGTCTCATTGCGAGGGTCGGAAGAGTTGTTGGAAGGAACGCCGTGTCCGAGGCCTTCGACGAAAGCCTGGACATTATTGTTCCACTTGGCGGCGACTTCAGGAGAAGCGACGCTGGTCACAAGCACGGCGCGAAGGTTGTCCTCCGAAAGGAACTTTTTCTGCGCATCCGTAATATTCTCGGAAGGCACTGACTGGTGACCGCTGTAGAGCATAAGCCCGGCAATCTCTTCGATGGACAGCTGGCTGGCGAGGTCCGCAGCCCTGCGTTCAGGGCTCTTGCGCCAGTCTTCATAGACATCCAGTTTGCCGTTGCGGTTGAGATCCTTGAAGGCATAGCCTCCCGAAGTAATGAGTTGTACACCCGACGCAGGTGAGTAACCGAGCGAAGGACCGTCCTTCTGGGTTACGAGATTATACCCGTCAGGGGTCGCCGTCTCCTCCCATTTGGGAGCACAGCCGGCCATAAGCAGCAACAGTGCCGCAGCAAGTATGCAAATAGAGTTTTTCATCGTGAAAACAAATATGATTTTGACAATAAATTTAGTAAATTTGGATTTATGATTATAGAAAACACAAATAAAGAATACGATGTCATCATCATCGGCGGCGGAATAACCGGAGCCGCCACCGCCAGAGACTGCGCTTTGCGCGGACTCAAGACCCTGCTTGTCGAAAGAGGGGATTTGTGCGACGGAGCATCGGGCCGTAACCACGGTCTGCTTCACAGCGGCGCCAGATATGCCGTCACAGACCCCGAAGGGGCAAGGGAGTGTATTTCGGAAAACAAGATCCTGCGCAGGATAGCTTCGTCTTGCATCGACCCGACGGGCGGACTTTTCATCACCCTGCCCGAGGACAGTCTGGAGTATCAGGCAAAATTCATCCAGGCCTGCCTGGACTGCGGCATCGAGGCCGAAGCCATAAGCCCCGAAGAAGCGCTCAGGCTGGAACCTGCAGTGAACCCGGCCCTTATCGGTGCAGTAAAGGTTCCTGACGCTTCCGTCGACCCGTTCCGCCTCGTAGACGCCAACATCCTCGATGCAGTGCGCCACGGCGCTGACCTCATCAAATTCCGTGAAGTCACCGGCCTCATCAAGGAGGACGGCTGCGTGAAAGGCGTTAAGCTCGGCGACAGTGAAATCCGCTCAAAACAGGTAGTCATCGCGGCTGGTATATGGAGCGCCCGTCTGGCCGAGATGGGAGGCGCCCAGATCAGTATGATGCCCAGCAAAGGCTCCCTTCTCATCTTCGGACACCGCCTCACCAGGATGGTCATCAACCGCTGCCGCAAGCCCGGCAATGCGGACATCCTCGTCCCCGGCGACGTCGTCAGCGTGCTCGGCACCACCTCTGACAAAGTGCCTTTCGAAGACTGCGAGGATATGAAAGCCACCGGCGACGAAGTGTCAGTGCTGCTCCAGGAAGGCATCCATCTCGTGCCGGCGCTGTCAACCACCAGGATCATCCGCGCTTACGCAGGAGTCCGTCCCCTCGTAGTCGCCGACAGCTCAGCCAGCGGCAGGAATGTCAGCCGCGGCATCGTACTGCTCGACCACGAGAAGCGCGACGGCGTCAAGGGCCTTATCACCATCACCGGCGGCAAGCTCACCACCTGCCGTCTGATGGCCGAGATGGCCACCGACCTGGTGTGCGAGAAGCTCGGGCTCAAGATACCCTGCACGACTGCGCTCAAGCAGCTGCCAGGCTCACACAAGCGCAAAGGCGGCAAGGATCCGGTGCACAAACGCGCGGCCGTGGGCCGTCACGGCAGCGAGGCCGATATGATGGATTTCAGCGGCAAGGGCGCCGGAGAGATTATATGCGAATGCGAACAGGTGACGCGTGCGGAAATTGAATACGCGGTCAAGAACCTGGGCGTGAGGACCATCTCCGACCTAAGGCGCCATACCAGGGTGGGTATGGGCACTTGCCAGGGTTCATTCTGCATCAGCAGGGTGGCAAAGGTGCTGGCCGAAGTGCTCGGAACTCCCGAAAAGGCCCAGGAACTGGTAGACGGATATCTGCAGGAGCGTTGGAAAGGTATGACCCCGGTGCTGTGGGGAGATACCCTCAGGGAAGCTGAATATATGCATAAGGTACACAGGAAATGAAATACGACGTTATAATTATCGGCGGAGGCCTGGCCGGTTGCACCGCAGCCTCTGAACTATCTGCAGCAGGCCTGAAGGTCGCCCTGTTCTCCGAGGGGCTGTCCCTCCACGACGCCACCGTGGGGCCGGCTTCTCCCAAGGCGCAGATGCATTCTCCCTACGCCGCCTTGTCAGCGCTCGCTGCAAAGGGCGTCACGGTGTTCAGGGGCGACAGCATAATCGGTGCCTGCCTGAGCGAAGACGGCACATCGGTAAAAATGGTGTCCAGCCGCAATCTTGGCAGTGAACCGCTGGAGGCCGGGGCATATCTGCTCGCCACCGGCAAATTCTTCTCCCGCGGCATTATGTCCAATATGGAAAAGGTGTTCGAGCCGGTGTTCGATGCTGACGTGGAGTTTGAGCCCGACCACGAAAAGTGGTTCGACCCCGACTTCTTCGCTCCGCAGCCCTACGAAAAGTTCGGAGTTAAGACTGATGCCGAAGGCCACGTCATCAAAGGAGGCAAGAGCATCAGCAACCTCTTTGCTGCCGGGCAGGTGATGGCCGGCGGACCTATGTCAGAAAGTGAGATTGAGGCCAGCGGCAAGGCTGCTGCCGGCAAGATATTGAAAAAACAGTAAGGAATATGCAGGAAACAAGCATAAGCACAGCCAATCTCGAACAGTGCCTGAAGTGCAATCTATGCACCCTGGTATGCCCGATGCTGGCGGTGAACGAACAATATCCGGGGCCGAAGAAGGCTGGTCCCGACGGCGAGAGATACAGGATCAAAGACCCTGAGTATTACGACTATGCCCTGAAATACTGCCTCAACTGCAAGCGCTGCGAGGTGGCTTGTCCTTCCGGAGTCAAGATCGGCGATATGATCCAGACAGCCCGCATCAAATACGGCTCGCAGTCCAAAGTCCGCAGCCTGCACGGCCTGCGTGACTGGACCCTTGCATCCACCGACTTCGTGGGTGGAATCGCAGCGACTCCTATAGCTCCTGTCGCCAACGGCGTACTCAAGACAGGAGTGGCCAAGGCTGTCCTGCACGGCACTCTTGGCGTCGACAAGCATCGCACTTTCCCTGCGTATTCTTCCAGGCAGTTCGAGACTTGGTTCCGCAAGGAGGCACAGGCCGCCCAGTCCGGTTTCGAAAAGACTGTCAGCTTCTTCCACGGCTGCTACGCCAATTATAACTATCCCCAGCTGGGCAAAGACTTCGTCAAGGTGGTCAATGCCGCCGGATATGGCGTAAAGCTTCTGGAAAAAGAAAAATGCTGCGGCATCGCTCTGATGAGCAACGGCTTCGCAGCCAAAGCCGCCAGACAGGGACGCATCAACCTCGAATCCATCCGCAAGGCTGAAGGCCCCGTGCTCACGGTTTCATCATCCTGCACCCATATGATGCGCGAAGAGTATCCCGAAGTGCTCGGCCTTCCCAACGAAGATGTCAAGGACCGCATAATGCTGCTCACCCGCTGGCTCTATCCCAAGCTGCAGTCCGGCGAAATCAAGCTCAATTTCCGCAAGGATTTCCGCCTGAAGGTCGCATACCACACCGCCTGCCATATGCAGCGTATGGGCTGGCAGCAGTTCACCATCGAAATACTCCGGATGATACCGGGCCTGGAACTGACAGTGCTCGAGCCTAACTGCTGCGGCATAGCAGGTACTTTCGGCTTCAAGAAAGAGAACTACGGATACTCACAGGCCATCGGCGAAACTCTCTTCGCCGAGATCCGCGACGCCAAGGCCCAGGCTGACCCTTCAGTACCCTTCGCTGTCGTCACCGAGTGCGAGACCTGCAAGTGGCAGATCGAGATGTCCACCGGCATTCAGGTAATCAATCCCGTGTCGATCCTGGCCCAGGCCCTCGAAGACCGCTGATTCCGGATCTCTCTTGCGCGAGTGTGCGCCGGGCGGGTGCCCTGCAGAGCGCACAGACGCGATTGACGGCGCACACCACCCCCTCGAGAGGGTGGTGTGCGCTCGTTATATGCCCTGGAGTGCGCTGCGGAGGGGGTCCTGCGCGCACACTCTGATGGCGGGGCTATACGTCCAGCAGGTGCTCGTAGCCGGGACGGTAGGGGTAATGGAGCAGGGCGTTGGCTTCGGGGTCGTCCATAAATTTCTGGACTATGGGGTTCCAGGTGAGAGGACGGCCCAGCTCGCCGGCGATGATGCCGATGTTGCACATCGTGCAGGATGAGTGGCCGACTTCGACGGGCACATTCGGGTCGATGCGGCTCTTGATGCTTTCGATGAAGACGCGGTGGTGGCCGGCACGGGCTTCGAAGGGCACGTCGTTGTCACCAACCTTCATCTCGAACTTGGGCTCGGAAGCATAGAGCTTGCCGCGGTGTACTGCAATCCAGCCTTTCTCGCCGTAGATCTTGAGACCCTGGCCTGAATCGTCGAAAGAAGTCTCTTCCACCACGATGCCGTTATCATATTTGTAAGTCAGATTCTTGTAGAAACTGTATCCGGGAGGTATGATCTCTGTGGGGCCGGAGAGGTCTTTGCCGACAGCCCACTGGGCAATGTCGAACATATGGGCTCCCCAGTCTGTCATATACCCGCCGCCGGTGGGCTTGTACCAGCGCCAGGCACCCCAGCAGGTGTCGCTGCCGTCTTCCTTGAGCAGGGGATCGATGTCGGGGAAATAAGTCGCCTTGTCTGTCATCGGGCCGAGCCATTTGTCCCAGTTAAGGCCTGCGGGCGGAGTCTGGGCAGGAAAATGATGAGGCACGGGGAACGGCTGCCCGTCCCAGCGTCCTACGTAGACGTCCATCTTCTGGATCCTGCCAAGGTCTCCTTCGCGGGCTACATTAGCGGCGTGTATGAATTCCTCACTTGAACGCTGCTGGCTGCCGACCTGGAGTATGCGGTTGTATTTGCGCACAGCCTTGACCAGCTGCTGGCCTTCATAGACGGTGAGGGTCATAGGTTTTTCGAGGTAGATATCCTTTCCGGCCTTGCAGGCAGCTATCGCTATGCCTGCGTGCCAGTGGTCAGGAGTAGCTATGACCACGGCGTCGATGTCCTTGCGGGCGAGGAGGTCTTCGTAGTTTTCGTACATAGCAGGAGCCGTAACCTTCTTGACGCCCTGCCCTTTGTAATAATCAGTCACCCTCTTGACGAAGCGGTCTCGCTTGATGTCATATACGTCGCATCCTGCGATGACCTGCACGTCGTCCATCTTGATGAAGCTGCTGAGCAGGTACATAGCCTGCTGACCGAGGCCGATGAAGCCCATACGTATCTTGTCGCTGGCTGCAGCCTTGACTGCGGCAGGAGATCCGGCCAGTTCAAAAGCCGGAGCAAGGGCAGGCGCAGCAGCAAGCCCTGCAATGCCAAACAGAGATTTTCTAAGGAAGTCCCGTCTTTCCATAATTGATCGTTATATTGATTTGACGTATGCGCGGCGGATGGTGTAGAGTTCGGTCTTGAACTCTTCGAACAAGGTCTGGACCTTGAAGTTCTCTTCGAGCTGGGGGTTCATTATCATTCGGGTGACGCCGCGCTTGATGCAGTTCTCGTGGAGCTGCTTGAACATAAGGACGCTGACGCCTTTGCCCTGATACTCGGGAAGCACGCCGATGAGCAGGGATTCGAGGGTGTCGTTATGCTTGAGGGCCTTGAGGATGCGGATGAAGCCGAAGGGCAGAAGGTTGCCGTTGCTCTTCTTGACGGCGGTGGACAGGGTCGGAACGCAGAAGCAGAAGCCGACGGGCTTGTCTTCTTCATTGACCACCACTGAGACGAAATCCGTGTCGAGGATGGGAACGTAGGTCTTGAGGTAGCGGCGGATCTGTTCGTCGGTGAGCGGCGCGAATTCATAGAGCGGCGCGAAACTCTCGTTGTAGAGGTGGAATATCTCCATACCGTAGCGCTTGTTCAGCTCCTGCATACTGTGGCCGGTGACGGCGTGGACTCCGAACTTCTTCTCGATGAGGGGAGCATACTGATATGAAGGCAGCGGCTCCTGCGGGATATAAACTACCCTCTGGGTCCAGTCGGCATCCCTCTCGAGGCCTATCTTCTTGAGTAGTGTGTCGTAGTAAGGGAAATTATATAGGCAGGTGAAAGACGACAGCTTGTCGTATCCGTCCACCAGCGAACCTTCCTTGTCCATATCCGTGAAGCCCCAGGGACCTTTGAGGGAGGTGCACCCACGCTCCTTGCCAAAGGCTTCCACAGCGCCGATAAGGGCTCTGAGAACCTCCTCGTCCTCAATGAAGTCCAGCCAGCCGAAACGGGCGACAGCGCCCCAGCGCTTGTTGGCGTTGTGGTTGATTATGGCTGCCACGCGTCCGGCAAGTTTGCCGTCCTTGTAAGCCAGAAAGCAGTCAGCTTCGCAGTATTCGAAAGCAGCGTTCTTTTTCTTGTCGAAAGTGTCGAACTCGTCGCCGGTCAGAGCCGGCACCCAATAAGGGTTGTCCTGATACAGCGAGAAAGGGAATTTTATGAATTTGCGCAAGTCGCGGCGGCTTGCAACCTTCTTGATAGTTACAGTCATAGTTTCAGGTCTTAGTTTACGGTTAAAGCAAATGTACAAAAAATGAGTATATTTGCCCCATTGTTACTGAAACTAAATCTTATATAAAATGAGTAATTACTTTTTTGACATGATTCCTGCAGAGGAATTGAAGCAGATGCCGTATATCCCTACGGTTCCCGAATTCCTCGATTTCATCGGCAGGCAATATCCCCAGTATCCGGCTCTGACCGACATCAACAAACCTGAAAAAAGCGTCAACTACGCCCAGCTCGTAGAGAATGTGGCCAAACGCCGCGCCTTCCTCGGCGGCCTCGGACTTGCTGACGGTGCCAAAATCGCCATCTTCGACCTGAACAGTGTGGATGCAGTCGAGATGTTCCTGGCAGTGACTTCAGCAGGATACACAGCAGTGATACTTCCCGCCCAGCTTCCCGCTCCCGCCGTTGCAGGGTCGTGTGCAAGATTTGACATATCAGCCGTGATGGTCGGCGACGCCCTCAAAGGCGTGACCGAAGGCCTTCCGGTCAAAGTATATCCGGTCTCTTCAATCGGCGAAACCGAAGCTCCCGCAGCCAAGGTTGACAAGGACGCCCCGGCTGCCATCTTCTTCACCGGCGGTACTACAGGAGCGCCCAAAGGCGCCATCCTTCCTCACCGCGCCCTGATGAGAGGTTCGTTCAACGGCGCTTTTATGCCTTGCAGCATCCTGCATTGCCACCGCACCATCGGTATGCTCCCGCTGAGCCACGTCTTCGGCCTCATCAAAGGCACGATGTCTTGCCTGTACTCAGGCAACGAGTGGATTGCCTGCGAAGATATGAAGGCCACTATCAGCAAGCTGCCGGCAATCCAGCCGACCTTCCTGACCCTTGTGCCCGGCCTTTGCGACATCCTCTACGGTCTGACCAGGATGTACACTCCGAACTTCCTCGGAGGCAAGCTCAAGATCATCATCAGCGGCGCTGCCAATGTTCCCCCGAGGCTTATCAAGGCCTTTGACGGTATGGGTAT
>JAGCZI010000116.1 GCA_017960085.1 Bacteroidales bacterium | reverse complement strand
GCATCGGCGCTTCCCCCGCCCAGACCAGCCCCGGAAGGAATCTGCTTGTAAAGATAGATCTGCACCGGACCGATGCCGTACTTGTCCGCCATCAGCTGCCAGGCCCTGTAGCAAAGGTTCTTCTCCGGCTCGCAGCCGCTCAGCAGCCCGTACTCCGTCAGGCCGGGCTTGTCCGCGAACACTATCTCCAGCACATCCTTCAGCCCCTTGTAGGGCACGAAGACTGTGCTGATGTCGTGGTAGCCGTCATCGCGGCGCCGCAGCACCCTCAGTCCCAGATTCAACTTTGCGTTCGGAAATACTATCATAGCCTATCCGCACTTTGAATAGCCGCAGTCCTGGCACACCAGACAGCCCTCCTGGTAGACGAGGTTGCTGCCGCCGCAGGTCGGGCACTTCTTGCCGCTCTCGTCGCGGGTGCCGTCGGGGATGTACCTCTTCAGCGCACGCTCCACGCCGTTCTTCCAGGTGTTGATGCTCTCGCTGTCGAGCTCAAGCCCGTGCACGAGGTTCAGCACGTCCACCACAGGCATTCCGTTGCGCAGCACGCCGGAGATGAGCTTGGCGTAGTTCCAGTACTCCTTGTTGAACATATGGGAGATGCCGCCCACCACGTTCGGGTAGCCGTAGGTGTCCACATAGTGGAAATCGTAGCGGCTTTTGCCGGTGGCCGGATTCTTCTCCTTCACGATCCAGCCGTGCTCGATGGACTGAGGCACGGTGCGCGTCTCCTCGTCGAGGATACCCGTGAAGATCTCGTAGGGCTGCCCGTTGAACATACCCACGAAGGCGATCCACTGCTGCTTGCCGTTGCGGAAGCGCACCACGTCGGCCTCGAGACTGACGGGACGCTTGCGCGGGCGGGCCTGCGCCTCTTCCTTCTTCTTCATCGAGATTAGGATGTCGTTGCGGGAGCCCTCGCGGTAGACGGTCATACCCTTGCAGCCGCACTCCCAGGCGGTGCGGTACACCTCGTCCACCACCTCTTCGGTAGTCTCTTCGGGCAGATTGACCGTCACGCTGATGGAGTGGTCCACCCATTTCTGGATGGCACCCTGCATACGGACCTTCGCCACCCAGTCGATGTCACCCGCCGAAGCCTTGTGGTAAGGCGACTTGGCCATCAGCGCATCCAGCTGGTCTATGTCCATAGCCCTGACAGCCTCCTCGGTGTAGCCGTTGATGCAGGCCCAGGCGAGGAACTTGTGGTGGAAGACGAAATACTCCTCGAAGCAGTCGCCGACCTCGTCGCGGTACGACACCTTGACGTTCTTGTCGTTGGGATTGACTTTCTTGCGGCGTTTGTAGAAGGCCCTGAACACCGGCTCGATGCCCGACGTAGTCTGGGTCATCAGGCTGGTGGTGCCCGTCGGGGCGATGGTCAGCATCGAGATGTTCCTGCGGCCGACTTCCACCATCCTTGCGTAAAGCTCGGGGTCGGCCTTCTTGATGCGCAGGATCATCGGATTCTCCTTCTCCCTGTCGGCGTCATAGATGGGGAAGGCGCCACGCTCTTCTGCCATCTCGACTGAAGAACGGTAGGACTCGACCGCCAGGGTCTTCTGCACCTTGACGGCGAAGTCGATGGCCTCGTCGGTGCCGTAACGCAGGCCCAGGGCTGCGAGCATATCACCCTCGGCGGTGATGCCGAGGCCGGTGCGCCGTCCGCCCAGCGATTTGTCGCGGATCTTGCGCCAAAGGTCGTACTCCGTCCTCTTCACACTGTCGTCCTCAGGGTCGTTCTCGATCTTGGCCAGGATGCTGTCGATCTTCTCCATCTCGAGGTCGATGAGGTCGTCCATCAGCCTCATAGCCTTGCGCACGTGGGCCTTGAACATATCGAAATCGAAATATGCCTCGGGGGTGAAGGGATTGACGACGTATGAATAGAGATTGATGGCGATCAGACGGCAAGAGTCATAGGGGCAGAGCGGAATCTCGCCGCAGGGGTTGGTGCTGACGGTGCGGTAGCCCAGGTCGGCATAGCAGTCGGCCACGGACTCGCGCAGGACGGTGTCCCAGAACAGCACGCCCGGCTCGGCGGCCTTCCAGGCGTTGTGGATGATCTTCTTCCACAGCGCGGCGGCATCTATCTCCTTTTCCACCTGCGGGTGCGAAGAGTTGATGGGGAACTGCTGGACATACGGAGTGCCGTTCATCGCGGCGCGCATAAACTCGTCATCCACCTTCACCGAAACGTTCGCTCCGGTGACCTTGCCCTGCTCCATCTTGGCGTCGATGAAGCGGCCGGCGTCGGGATGCTTGATGGCGATGGTGAGCATCAGCGCTCCTCGGCGGCCGTCCTGGGCCACCTCGCGGGTCGAATTGGAGTAGCGCTCCATAAACGGCACCACGCCGGTCGAAGTCAGCGCGCTGTTCAGCACCGGAGTGCCGGTGGGACGCAGATGCGACAGGTCGTGGCCCACTCCGCCGCGACGCTTCATCAGCTGCACCTGCTCCTCGTCGATCATCAGGATGCCGCCGTACGAGTCGGCAGGATTGTCGTGGCCGATGACGAAGCAGTTCGACAGCGAAACCACCTGGTTGGTGTTGCCGATGCCGCTCATCGGGCCGCCCTGCGGGATGACGAACTTGAAGTCCTTCAGCAGCTCGTATATCTCCTCCTCGCCAAGGCCGTTGGGATAGTTGTCCTCGATGCGCGCGAACTCGCGGGCGATGCGGCGGTGCATCATATCGGGGTTCAGCTCGTAGATGTTGCCCTCGGAATCCTTGAGGGCATACTTGCTCACCCACACCGAAGCCGACAGCTCGTCGCCGCGGAAATAATCCTTCGACGAAGCCAGCGCCTCGTCAAAACTGTATGTCTTCATTTTAGTGATTATTCTTTGCCGCAAGTTACTTCAGAAAAGAGCAGCAAGCATAAAAATGCCTTCTTATTTTGTAAACAAGAAACTAACAGCGGAAGCCGGGCCAGGTCTTTTCGACTGAGGTGATGTCAACTATCTCGACCTCCTCCTCGCTGATGAGGCCGGCGGCGGACAGCGCCATAGCCAGCAGCAGGTCACCGTAGCAGTGCACCCGGCCCCCGCGCAGCCGGTTGTCGAAGCTGCCGGTGATTTCCATAGTGTCGCCGTCGACGGTTATGGCCGCGCCGAGGTTGATGAACTGCGTCACGAAATTGCGCAGCCGCTCCGCATCCCGGCCGTTCAGCCGCCTGATGCCTCTCAGCACGCTGACTCCCTCGCTGCGCAGGGCCAGCATCAGCAGCGGGCCTATCAGGTCCGGCGTCTCCGCCAGGTCGTATTCGAAAGCGAAGGTCACGCTGCGCAGGGCCGAGAAATCGCCCTTGTTCTCTCCCGCCCTGTCGGTCATACAGTAGCCGATGTCGCCGCCCGAGCGGTCCATCAGGTCCAGCAGCACATAGCCGCCCTGGTCGGTGTCCAGCGGCAGCCGGCGCACCATACTCTCGCCGACAGTCACGCCTGCCACCAGCCACAGCGCCGCTCCGGTCCAGTCCGCCTCGATGCGGATGCGGCCCGGACGGATGCTCTGGCCGCCCTTGAACGCCACGTATATGTCCTCGCCGGAGAAATCCTCGCTGGAGAACGAATAGCCGAAGCGGTCCAGAATGTTCATCGTCATACGGATGTCCGGCACTCCCACGGCCTTGCGGACCACAAGCTTCGAAGGCCCTTCGAGCATCGGGAGCACGAACAGCAGGCCGTTCACAGCCCACCTGCGGCGGGTGCCGTCGATGGTATACTGGCCGCTTTCGAGGCGGCCGCTGACAGTCACCGGCAGCCGGCCCTGGGTGAAGGCCAGCGAGGCTCCGTGCCGCAGCAGCGGAGTGCAGCAGCCTGCGAAACTCTTCTTCAGCAGCGACTTCTCGCCCGTCACCGTCACCGGCTCGCGGCTCAGCGTGGCCAGTGCTATGCAGATATCCGCCACCAGCAGGCTCTCCCCGGCATTCAGCACTCCGCCCGCCACCTTCAGGCCTTCGGCGGCAATATCCTTCTGCACGCCCTTCACCGTGATGGTCTTGGACTTCTTGTTGAAATGCACCTCGGCGAGCAGCTGCCGGGCCACATTCATTGCCGCCGTGATGTCCCGCGAAAGATTCACCTGACGGATGCGGCTCTCACCCGTGCAGAGGGCAGCAGCGATGACGGCCCTCACGGCATAGACATCCGAGCAGGGCGCTTTCACGTCGCCCACGAACTTCTTCTGCTCAGGCTCCAGGATGTCGAAGACCGTCGGCTCGCCCTCGCTCACCAGACGGCTCTGGCGCGGCGCCACATAGTACATCGGGCTTCCCTTGCCGACCGCCTCGATTCTCGACAGGCGGCCGTAGGTGCCCATCGCGAAGGCCACGAGCTTCTCCGGCGGGAAGAAATCGTAGAGCGCCAGCACCCCTGCGGCCTCCTCGGGGTGGCGGGCCGTCGTGGCGATCTTCACTATGTCGGCCCCGAGCGCAAAGCAGCGCGCCGCCACGGCCTTCAGCTCCGACAGCGGCTGCACGCCGTAGTAGTTATGATAAGAGACAATAAGTCCGCAATGGTAGTTCAGGGCCAGGGTTATCAGCCAGTCCCGCTCCTTGTCCGGAAAGTCCAGCCCTATGTCGACGTATGCAGCCCCGGACATTATGGCGACCGAGAGCAGATGCACTCCCAGCGACAGCTCCCGCGCCATCGTCTCCTCGTCTTCTTCGTCTTCAGGAAGGCGGAAGGTCGCGATGCTGTCCAGCCCCTTCGTCTGCCGGAAATAGGCCTTCACCTCCTCCTCATCGAAGTCCAGCAGGTCCAGCCGCAGCTCCACGAGGTCCTTTTTCTGCAGGAACTTGCGGTAGGAGATGCAATAGGCCGGCTCTACGTCCGAAAGACTGTGGCAATAGGTCAACATTGCTGCGGTGGGGGTCTATGCTCCGGCGGGAAGCACCAGCTGGCGGAGACGATCGATGTCGAGGTGCATTATGTCGGCGGAACCTATCTTGGTCGGGATCACGAAATCGAAGGTGGTGGCGGTCTGCTTCTTTTCCTTGCTGACAGCGTCCATCAGGGTGCGCATATCGATGTCGGTCTGCGTCGGCAGCCCTATCGCGGTGAAATCAGCGATGAGGGTCTCTGTCACCTTATGGTTCGTCTTGCCGAGATCCTCCCCTACGCGCGAAGCTATGACGGTGCCGATGCTGACCGCATTGCCGTGCGAGATGGGCGTCGGCGAGCATTTCTCAATCGCGTGGGCGAAAGTGTGGCCGAGGTTCAGCACCCTGCGCGGGCCGTGCTCGTGGTAGTCCTTCTCCACGATCTTGCATTTATATCTCACGGCGCGCATTATCAGGTATTCCAGATCCTCCTTGGTGTCGTAGTCCATCAGGTGGTTCTCCTTGAAATATGCCACCGCCTTCTTGTAGAGCGTGCTGTCGCCGATGATGCCTAGCTTCAGCATCTCCGCCGCGCCGCTGAGCATATTCTTCTCGTCGAGAGTCTTGAGGAAGAGCGAGCAGACATAGACGAACTGCGGCTTGTTGAAGAGGCCGACGACATTCCTGTAGCCCGCATTGTTGATGCCGGTCTTGCCGCCGATGGCTGCGTCCACCTGGGCCAGCAGTGTCGTGGGGATCAGGGCGTATTTCACGCCGCGCTTGTAGATGGCCGCCACGAAGCTGGTGATGTCGGTGACGATGCCGCCGCCGATGCCCAGGATTATGCAGTCGCGGTCCGCCCCCATCTTCATAAACTGGTCGATCACAGACTGCACCGTCGCGAGGTTCTTGTTTTCCTCGGTGGCGTCAATGAAAACTTTCTGGAAAGGGAATGACGAGCCGTAGAGCTTCTCCACCTGCCTGTCGATGATGACAAACACCTTCTTGTCCTGAAGGAGCGAACGGAGCTCTTCGGTGCTGCTGCGGAAATATATCTTGTCGAGGAAGGCCATCTTATGACTGCTATTCAGTCAAAGATAGGCAATTATTTCCAATTGTCAAGGCATTCCGACAACTGGTCGTCATACTTCAGGCTGACTGCCGGTCCGGCGGGGTAAAAGTAGTAGCGCACAGCCACTTCGTTCTCGAGCAGAGGCAGGATTTCGTCCTTCTTGCTGCGCAGCACATCGGCCTTGTCCATCTGCATCTTCGCCGTCAGGGCATCGATCTCGTCCTTGAAGGCGTCGTACATTCCGTCGGCCTCCGCCACCCTCTTGAGCTGCTCGATCTGGGCCTGCATTCCGCTGCGGTAGTCGAACTCCTGCTCACAGGCGTAACTGATGAAGTCCTCGAACTCAGCGTCGCTGAGGCGGAAGCTCTCCACCGGGGCGATGGCTGCGTGTTCCGTGCGGTATTTCACAGCATAGTCGTCGATGATGCCGTTGAGCACCAGCGAGACTGTCGGGCGGCTGTACATATGGCTCTCCACCTTGATGTCGGGGGTGATTCCGCCGCCGTCCTTCACTATGCGGCCGTTCTTGGTGCGGAACTCGCGGGTCAGCGAATCGGGGATGGCGCCCACGCTGCCGTCGGCATTGCGGTGGCTGTAGTCGATGGCCTGCACGCAGCGGCCGGACGGGGTGTAGTACTTGCCGGTCGTGATTTTCACAGTGCCGTTGTATGCCGTGGGGAGGATGGTCTGGATAAGGCCCTTGCCGTAGGTCTTGGCGCCTGCGATGACTCCGCGGTCAAGGTCCTGGATGGCGCCGGCCACAATCTCGGAAGCCGAGGCCGAACCGCTGTCCACCATTATCATCAGAGGGATGAGGGTATCCACCGGAGCCTCCTTGGTGTAGTACTCCTGGTTCTGCGCCGCCATACGGCCCTTCGACGACACTACCATAGTGCCCCTCGGGACGAAGATGGACAGAATCTCGATGGCCTCCTCCATCAGTCCGCCGCCGTTGCCGCGCAGGTCGAACACCAGCCTCTTGGCACCCTTCGCCTTGAGGTCCTGCACAATCTGGCGGAGCTCATCGCTCACGCCCTGGGTGAAGCCCGAAGTCAGGATGTAGCCGATAGAGTCGCGGATCATACCGCTGTACTCCACGTCCGAACGATGGATGGTCTCGCGCGTCACCACCACGTCGATGGTGTCCTTCGTGGCGCCCCTGATGACCTTGAAGCGCACGTCCGTGTTGGGCTGCCCCTTCATCCTGCCGGAACTCTGCTCCGAAGTCTCGTCATACACCGGAATGCCGTCAATCTCGATGATGGTGTCCCCGGGCACCAGCCCCGCCTTGTCGATAGGGCT
>JAGCZI010000115.1 GCA_017960085.1 Bacteroidales bacterium | reverse complement strand
CCTTATCTATATTATACATATCAGATTATGAATATTTTCGTGCAAAGGTACAAAAAAAAACTAAAAATTGGGTTACAATAAAAACTTTTTTGTATCTTTGCACCCAAACCTAACTTTTTAAACTTATTACGTATGAAACATTTATTACTAGCAGCAATGGTGTCTATGGCCCTCAGTACGACGGCCTTCGCACAAAACAAAGTGAAGAATATCTATGCCAGTTCCTCTAAGCTGGACATAGAGATGATGCAGAGCAGCGAGCAGACCGTTCAGCTGAATCGCTATTTCTTTGCAGGTTATAACACACTCTGCCTGCCGTTTTCCTTGACGGCCGAGCAAGTCGCAGCTGCCGCCAAAGACCTGAAGGTGGAGCGTCTGGCAGGCATCCAGCAGGAGGGAGCGATAGTAAACCTCTACTTCGTTGACTGCACTGCTGAAGGTATTCAGGCTGGCGTACCATATCTGATATACTCGCCCAAATCACAGTATTTGAAGGTGAAGAATACGGATATCCTCAACTACGACACAGAGCTCAAAGCAGTTCGCATGACCGACAACAAGGGTAATATCGTGACCTTCGGCAGCAACTGGGAGAGCATTGAGAAGGAGGGGCGCTATGGCATTCCCGCAAAGCAGGACGTGACACCTCTGGAAAGTGTGCTTGTGAAGACCGATGCCGACATGGCTTTCCTGCCCACACGTTGTGGTTTCAACTGGGACAAGCAGGGTGCATCAGCCAGTGAGTTGAAGATTCAGCATGTTGCCGGCATGGGTGAGGTGACTGCCATCTCAACATTGAAGCAGAGCAAAGCCACAGGCGACAGCTACAACCTTCAGGGCCAGAAGGCTTCAAAGAATGCCAAAGGTATTATTATTCAGGACGGTCAGAAGATGGTTGTGAAATAATCCATCTGTCAGTCATAATACAAAAAAGGGGGCTCACGGCCCCTTTTTTTATTTGCACAATCGGCAACCAGTACATTTGTTGAGCTCGCCACGGAAGCGTTTCTCAACAAGATAGTGCAGGCGGTCGCGCAGGGGTTCAAGCTGCATCTTGTCGATGACCTCATTGATAAAGGCATTCTGCAACAGGAGCCTGGCCTCATCGAGCGAGATGCCGCGCTGACGCATATAGAAGAGGGCTGCATCATTGAGCTGGCCGACGGTAGAGCCGTGCGCACATTTCACATCGTCGGCATATATCTCAAGCATCGGCTGGGTGTACATACGGGCATCCCTGGTAGCTGTCAGATTCTGGTTAGTCATCTGCGAGCTGGTCTTCTGAGCCCCATGCTCCACCAAGACCCGCCCTGCAAAGGCACCGATCGACTTGTCGTCAAGCACATATTTATATAGCTCGTTCGATGTGCAATGCGACACCTTATGGGTAATAAGAGTATTGTTATCGACATGCTGCTCCTTGTCGGCTATCACACAACCATAGCACTGGCACTCAGCACCCTGGCCTGAAAAGGTAAGGTCGAGCTTGTTGCGGGTAATACCGTTATGGAGAGTAATGACATTGTGATTCACATGACTGTTGGCCTGCTGGTCGATATAGACATTGCTCAGGCGGACATTCTTATAATGCGTCTCCTCAAGGCAATAGAGGTCGAGCGAGGCATTTTCACCCACATAGGCTTCGATCACCTGTGTAGCGAGGAAGTGACAGTCGTCGGCAGCATGGTCACAGAAGAGCATCTTGATTTCTGCACCCTCCTCGAGAATGATGAGCACACGACGGTTGACCATGAGGCTGGGTGATGGGTGATGGGTGACGGATGATGGCGATTTCAGGATATTGATGACCTGAACAGCGCGGTCGACCTTGACATTCTCAGGCACATAGACCAGCAATCCGTCTTGGGCCAACATGGTGTTGAGGGCCGTGATGGCATCGTCGGATGTCTTGGCGAGGTGAGAATAGTATTTCGCTACGAGATCAGGATGGTTGCGCATCGAACCCACGACAACCCCCTCAGGCAATATTCCCGGGCGATGTCCGCCTACCCATTGCCTTTGCCCCTTAGGCTCGTCATCACGATAGAACATATCATTGACCACGAAATAGAGACTTGTGCTCAGGTTGGGCACATCACACCGGAAAGCCTCATAGGGGTCAATGGGTATATCCAGACGATTCAGATTCACACCGTAGTCAGGGGCGAAGAGTTTCTGGATATCTGTATACTTATAGCGCTCCACCTTTTTCGACGGGAACCCTTGTCTGCAGAAATCCCCAAAAGCCTCATCGCGCACAGCGTTCATCACTTCCGGGGCATGAGAGAAGATCATCTCCCGTGCCTGCTGATAAAGGTCTATGTACTGCTGCTCACTCATTTCTTTTTTTGTTTACAGTTTACAGTTTACGGTTTACAGTTTACGGTTTACAGTTGATTACCTCTGCGATTGATAAAGTCTGCTGATGATTAACTCTACAGATAATTCGGCATGCAGTCATATCATCTGTAAACTGTAAACCGTCAACTGTAAACTAAAAACCAGACTACTCCTCTCCTATTTCCTCCTTAATCCAATCGTAACCATGCTCCTGAATCTGCTTAGCCAGTTCCGGGCCGCCGGTCTTCACAATCCGGCCTTTGTAGAGCACATGCACGTATTGGGGCTTGATCATCTCCAACAGGCGGTCGTAGTGGGTGATGACAATGCAGGATGTCTCCGGTGTCTGAAGCTTGTTGACGCCCTCTGCCACGATTCGCATGGCATCGACATCAAGCCCGGAGTCCGTTTCATCGAGGATGGAGAGCTTCGGTTCGAGCATCGCCATCTGGAAGATCTCGTTGCGCTTCTTCTCTCCGCCGCTGAAACCCTCGTTCACTGAGCGGTTGGCAAGCTTCGAATCGAGTTCCACAATCTTACGTTTCTCCCGCTGCAGCTTCAGAAACTCAGCTGCGTTCATCGGCTCCAGTCCCTGATATTTGCGCTTCTCGTTGATAGCGGCCTTCATGAAGTTGGTCATCGAGACGCCAGGAATCTCCACCGGATACTGGAAACTCAGAAAGAGTCCCTCGTGCGCCCTGTCTTCAGGCTTCATCTCCAGCAGATTCTTTCCATTAAACCACGCCTCACCTTCCGTGACCTCATAAAGGGGATTGCCCACGAGCACGGCTGAGAGCGTACTTTTACCAGAGCCGTTCGGCCCCATGATAGCATGGGTCTCGCCATCAGCGATCGTCAGGTCGATGCCTTTCAGTATCTCCTTCTCGCCAATGCGAGCATGCAGGTTTCTTACTTCTAACATAATGCCTATTCTGTCTTTTGCCGTGCAAAGGTACGAAAAAAAGTGAAAAGTGAAGAGTGAAAAGTGAAAAATTTGCTACCGCCATAGTCTTTCCTCTATTACAGCATTGCTTCCAGACGCTTGAAGGCAGGAGCCAGCAGGGTTGTCTCCACCTCGATGTTATCCGCAGACCTGAAAGTGCAGGTGCGCGACTTGGCGTTCAGGTGACTGATGTTATGGATGTTCACCAGCGTACTACGGTCTGCCCTGACGAATATCTGCGGATTGAGTGTCTTCTCCAGCTTCCCCAGCCCTGTGAGGATGATTTCCGTTTTCTGGAATGACACCATCTGGCTGTAGTTACCGTCGGCCTTGAAATAGGCGATGTCGGCGGCATTCATTAGCATAGTGCCGTTCACGGTGCGCATCACCAGCCGGGTGTCGTCGGTCGCCTCGGTCATCCTGACGATATCCCTGGCCAGCACACCCGTTGCAGCGCCCGCCCGCAGCCTTTCTTCCTCTACCGCCTCGATGGCTTTCTTCCGGATGGCGCTGATCTGCCGGGCCTTCTCCTCCTTCTCTCTTTCCAGTCGGATCAGCCGCTTCCTGTTGCGCCGCTTCTCGATCCACCGGGCCATGACCCATACGGCCATCGAGAGCAAGACTACTGCCAATAGCGCCACCCACCAGTGCTGCCACCAGCGAAGCGGCGGCGCAATGAATGTATTCTCCGGACGATAGTCGAGCAGTCTCTCCGGACTAAACGAGCTCATTTCCTCTACGCCCGCCAGCCATACGGTGCCGTCGCTGGTTTCCGCCATCATCGCCATCAAGGGTTCCAAGGCAGTGAAACCATTGTTGTGGTCGAAGAAACGCGTGTCGGCGATGTTATAATCCTGGCCGAAGCGGCTTACGAAGAGTCCATCGATGACGGCTACCACCAGATAGCCTTTCGGCGAGACGTGCAGCGACCTTACTTCATGTCCGGCCAGCTCGGGCATAGCGAGCGGCGAGACCTGCCCGTGGCGGATCATAAACAGCGAGTCCTTCGATGCCAGGAGGATATTGCCCTGCGCATCGCGCTCCATGGTGGTGACGATGAGCTTCTGGGCATAGTCATATTGCCGCCCGTCGGCGAAGAGTCCGAAAGTAGAGCCGACCCATAGCCGGCCCTGTGCATCCTCTGCCGCGCACCATGGATGGGGAATCTCCGTGGAGAGCGTATCCACCGCGCCCGATTCAGGATGATAGGCGGCGATGCACTTCCGGCTTCCTATGATCAGGCGATTACCGGCCTTGCTCACGAACTGATAGCGGTCAGGTGGCAGGCCGAGCCGATGCAGGTTGCCGTCGGCGTAGCAGGCCACATCATCCTTGCCTGCCATGTAGACCTTGCCGTCGATGGTCACGCTGTTGGGTGCATAGAAATTGTCGGGATTGTCTTCAATCAGTTTTCCGCCGGCCATCAGCTTCCCGTTCAGCGAGCCCATCACCAGGCGGTCATTGCCATCTACGGCGAGGGCTCTCACGATATCATCCTTGTCAGCGAGCCGATGATTGGTGAAGCCCCGGTTAAAGAAACAGTAGAGCCCCTGATAGGTAGCCATCCACAGGCGGTCCCACCTGTCGATCATCACGTCTTTGATAAGATTGATGCCCGATGCGAGTTCCCTCAGTTCATTGCCATCATATTCATAGAGCGTATGCAAATCGGCTAACACCAGTCGGCCGTCCTGCAGCCGGCGGGCGATGATGCCGTAGTCGGGAGCCTTGAAGTGGAAGGCAGTCTTCAGCCTGAGACCCTGAGTGCCGACGGTATAGATGCCGTCGCGGGCAAAGGCCAGCAGCTCCTTGCCGGTGCGCAGCAGGGTGAAGAAGTCGGGCCGCGAAGATAGCCGCACTGCCCGGCGAATCAAGGGGACAGGTCGCGTGATTCCTGACTGAATCATGGACCCGTCTCCTTGATTCACCACCCAGAGCCCATCCTCCGTCGGCACATACAGAGTTGTGGAGTCGAGATACATCTTCCTGTCGGGCGTCATACGGTCGAGCAGCTTTCCCTTCACCACGGGCTGGAATCCCTCGGGCGTCACGCGGCACAGTCGGCGGTTCTCCTCCTGCTCATCCTCCAGCAGCACATAGTCGGACGGCAGGCTCCCGCTGTTGAAATTGTTGAGCAGCACGTGCCATGCCGGATCGATGGGCTGCATCTCCACCTCGTCGAAGCTGATGAGCCACTGCCGCCTGAAGTCGAGCGCCCTCACCTTGCCCCCGGTCTCGATAAAGCCCACAATGTTATACCGCCTGCCCTTGAGGAAGGGGGTGAATGTCCGGCCGTCGAAACGCACGAAGCCCGACAGCGTACCTATATATATATACCCGCGCGCATCCTGCCATATCTTTTCGGTCTGCATCTGCGGCAGTCCGTCCTGGGTGGTATAGCGCCGGTAGGTCAGCCGGCTCTCCATCTGTGCCGCCGCCTGAAGGCTCAGCAGCAGGGCGAAGGCCAGCAGCAGTCGCCTGAGGTGAATGAATGGATGATGTGTCATGATGATCCCAGTCCTTTTCCCTGCAAAGGTAGTGGAAAACATCGGAACCTGCAAGAAAAGCGCAGGAATTCTTCTCCTGCGGCGTGAGTTCATCCTAAATTTCGGCCAGTTCATCAAAAACTGCATCAATTTCTGCCGTTATTGTATGGCGGTTTGGATTATTTTTCCTAACTTTACGCCATTAATAAACCCTAATTAATTATGAAGTGTATGAAAAAGAAGACATTGCTAATCGCATTTATGTTAGCCCTGGTATCAGTGACAGCAAGTGCCAACCTGCGTACCGAAGGCCTGAACGGTGTCTATTACAGTTGCTATGAGGGCTGGGATGGCGGTGAAAATGAGGCATATGTCAGAGATGCCGATGACAATCTGACTGGCACGATCTTCATCCCGGAGTATGTCATGGAGAACGGAATAACCTACAAAGTGGCCGTCATCGATGAGAATGCTTTCGAGGACTGCCAGTTGTCAGCTATCGTCCTTCCCGACGGTGTACGAAGTATCAATGAGGATGCCTTTTGGAAATGCAGGAATCTGACTGCCGTGTATGTTGGCAAGGGACTGACTTATATCGGTGAGGATGCTTTTGAGGACTGCCCGAAACTAAAGGATCTTACCATTCTGGCCGAGATGCCCCCGAGGGTGAGCCGATATCATCCCTTTGACGAGGAGGTTATAGCCAATATGAATGTCCATGTGCCCACGGCCTATCTGGCCAACTACCAATCCGACGAGCAATTCTGGGGGCAGATATCCCACTACGATGATGTCATCAATATACCGCAGCCGGCAGCTGGCCCCAACGCCGTCATCGTTCACATGAAGGACGGCAGTAAGAACATTGTCAGCCTGGAAGATCCCGTTTCAGGCCAGACACCAACCATATCATTCGACGGTGGCGATCTGGTGGTCAAGGGCGGTCAGACACTGCGTGTGAGGTTGAGTGAAGTAAAGCGCTACACCTTTGGTGTCTACGCCCATGAGAAAGAGGTCATTGACACTAGTATCGGCAAAAAGTCATCAATCGTACTACAAGGAAACGACGTAATCATATCAAACCTGCCTATCGGCAGCATTGCTACTATCTATAATGTGAGTGGTGTGGCAGTACTTCAGACGGAGATTGGCAGTCAGGAAGCGCGCCTATCGCTCTCCGGCCTCCCCGCCGGCATCTATATACTGAAAGCAGGTAGTCAAACCCTTAAAATCCAGAAGTCATGAAGAAGTCACTATACCTTATTATATTATTATTGTCCAGTGTTCTGCCCTCGCAGGCCCAGGAAACGCTCTATTTTTACAATAAGAACGGTGATCCCGTAGCCTTTTTGATCGACGAGATTGACCACATCGGATTCTCAAAGGAGAGCGATAGCGAATACAACAACCAGATTGTCTATCTGAAGGACGGTACACAGTATGAGGTGTTGACGGCAGACGTGGACAGTGTCACCCTGAATGCACCTGAGCCGGTGATGAAAAAGGATGCCTTCGTGATGGATCGGCACTTCAGCGATTACATCACTGAAGCCGACACGCTGCACTTCACGATGGTCAAGAACACGCCTACCTCCATGCTGCCCAAGATAGGCGACGTGGTAGCCAGTACTTATGACAACACTGCCTTCCCCGACGGCATCATGGGTAAAGTCATATCGGTCAGTGAGACAGTCGACGGTTTCATTTATGAGTGCGAGAAAGCCAGTATCGATGACCTCTACGAGGAATTCTATTACTATGGCTATGGTCAGGACACGAATGAGGGAGCCCGTACCCGAGCTGACAGTGAGATTGGATTTGACCTGTGGAATCAAAGGTTCGACCTGACACCGCCAGCATTGATACTCGGTGACTATACTTTCACGAATGAAATACATCTGAGCAACAAGGGCAGGGTGAAAGTGTTGCTGCGCAAAGAGAAAGGCAAGATGGCATATGCTAAGTTTGAGTTGTCATGCAGCCAGCAGGGATCACTCGCTCAAAGTGTGACTGGCAAGGGCATGCTTAGCGACACCTCTCCACTGCTGCCAGAACTGACGCTACCTTCGATCGTAGTGCCGGCCATGCCATGCATCTTCTTCAAGCCCAGTCTGGAAATCAAGCTCTACTATGTTGTGGCAGCCGACCTGAAAGGTACACTTAAGGCCCACCTGAATCTGGAAAACACGTTCGTGGTAGAGATGAAGGACGGCCAGTGGTCGGCGCGTCAGGAGAAGAGCGCGCCCGACTTCGGCGTCGATGAGTTCTCATTGTCAATCGACGGCTACATAGAGGGCGGGCTACAACCGGAACTCTTCATATCTCTCAGCGGCACCAAGACCGGCATTAAGATCAAGAGTCGCGTTGGCCTTAGGGAGACCGCTACATTCAAGTTCGACTTGGCTAAGTATATTGAAGATGCTTCTTTCTATGAGGGCGTGAAGGATTCCAAGATAGATGTCGCCATAGCCCTTCAGGCTTGGTTCAACGCACAACTGGGATTCCTCGGACCCGAGATAAAGTCGGCAGACATCTATTTCTTGAATACAACCATACCTTTACCCGGATCTCCAGGCTATTTCGTGCCGGCATTCCAAGATTTGACAATTAATGAAAATAGCGGCGTCTACGATGTGGCGGTCAGCCTTCCGAAGCGGGAGTTGTTCTTCCCCGTGGAATTCGGCCTGGCAGCCTTCGACAAGGCCAACAAACTGGTTGAGGCCCAATATCTCGGCAGCTATAACCCCTGGCACATTACCACAGAGATGCCCAACACTATCAGCACCTCCTTCAAACTGACAGCAGGCAAGGAATACACCTTCGCGCCGATAGTCAAGGTGCTTGGCATCGAGATGCGAGGGAACGGACTCGACCACAGCGGCATCGTCGGTACATGGTACACCTGGGTAACGGTATGGACGGAAGAGATGCTCAAGATTGACGGCTATACAAGGGACCAGGTAGACAAATCGCTTGAGGTCTACACATTCCATGACGATGGCACATACGACTGGAATAACTACTACTATCCCGGCATTTGGCAGATACCATATTCCTATCCGAGCCGGGAGTGGTACAGGACAAAGCATGAGTCGGGCACTTATAAGATGATTGGTGACACGCTCACGCTGACTGGCAACCCAGGGGAATGGACATCAAGGATTACTAATTCCAGAGTCAGGATTCTCAAAGACGAGCTCTGGTACGGTCTTTTCTATGAGAACGGTCAGGAATGGGGTTGGACGCTTTACCGATTGAAAGAAGAGGACGAAGAGAACAACCAATATGCTGAAGAGCATAAGGAAATCCGCAAGATTATGTCCAGTGCCATACCAAAACTGCAGAACTCTGGAAGAATGAAATAACCGTGTAACGCAGGGACGGATCTTTTGTTACACTTTTGCGACACTTTAGTGACAACAGGGCCGGGAAACGTTAAAAAAATCGAAACAGACGAAGAAAACCGGAGCTGAGAACATCTCGGCCCCGGTTTTTTTCGTATATTTGCGGCAAGAAAAAGATTAAAATCACTAATCCAAATGCACATTCCCTCTTGATGAAACCGCTTCGCGCGGGGCGATACGAATAACAGACTGGAAAAAAAACGGGCTGTCCCGCACCGGGACAACGCCAACCGGAAAAAAAGAACGATCGTCCCGCACCGGGACAGGCATTCCAAAAATCAGATCAGGCTTGCCCCGCACCGGGACAGCCGCCGGAGATTTCCAGAGCACATCACAAATAACCAAAAACTATCAGAATTATGACAAAATTCACGGAAAAATCACTCCACAGCTTCGCCATGGCATTCTTCTATTCGACGACCTAGGCCTTCGTCGACCGCATCGGCGCCATCGACACGCAGATAGAGCGCCTCATCACGATGCGCAACGAACTGAACAGCCGGTTCCGGGCCTTCGACACTGCCTACAAGCTCTCCATCAAGAGCCAGCACACCAAAACGATTGCCGACCTCGATGCCGTGCGCGACCACCTGGCCTATGTCATCGAGAGCGTCGCAAGGCTCTGGGCCACCAAACTCGACAGCGATGAGCTCAACATCCATGGGCGCAGAGTATGGCAGGTGTTCAAAGACTTCCAGTTCCGCACCGACGAGGCCCTCGTGGCAGAAAATGCCAAGATCGACAATATGCAGCAGCGATTTGCCGAGCCTACCCTCGCGGCCGACCTCCAGGCAATGGGACTCACTGAACTCAACAGACAGTTTGCCGAGACCACCAGCCAGATAAAGGAACTCATGAGCCAGCGCAACGAAGAAAATGCCACCATCGGCACCGGCGAAGTGAAGCGGACACGACTCGCACTCGAGGACTACTATGTCCAGATGATTACCTACCTGAACGCCGTGCTCGAAATCATGCCCGAGGAGAGCATCAGCCTGGCCGCGCAGTACTACAACGAGGACTTCCGCAAGGTGGAACTCCAGATAGCCCAGAGCAAGAAGAAAGGCTCCGCCAGCAGCAGCGGCTCCGGCAGCGGTGGAAATCCAACGAATCCAACAAATCCCACAGAGCCCGGCGGCGACACAGCAGGCGGCGATACCCCCGGCGGCTCTGGCGGTGACACGCCCGGAGGAGACACGCCTGGCGGCGACCAGCCCGGCGGCGAAGAACCCGGAGGAGATACCCCCGGCGGAGAAACCCCTGGAGGAGATTCCGGCGGCGACGGCGGCGGAACCGATCCCGACGGATTAGACAAGGATTAATATGCAATGAATCACGGAGCTCAGCTGCAAGCTCCGTGATTCATTTTTTATGGCAGCACGGCCACCGCGAAAGCACACAATCGGACGGAAAAACACCATCATCATTTGCCTCGGGCTGGAGTTCATCATCAGATTCGGCCAGTTCATAAAAAAATTGGCAAATAGTGCCGACTGAAGGCTGGCCGAACGGTTTTTTTTTGTAACTTTGTGACGGAAAAGACATCAAATCACAATATTATAAAACAAACAACATTATGAGGAAAAGATTACTATTTTCATTGACGCTGCTACTGGCGATGGTCACGGCGGCAAAAGCAGAAGACATGAAGACCGTGCCGCTGACCGTAGAGTCAGTCACAGGCGGATGGGTCTACTTCACGAACAAGTCCGACGGCATCGTCACCTATAGACTGAACGACGAAGAGGTGAAGACCATTGAAAGCAAGAAGGCGGCATCGATCGAAGTCGAAGAAGGCGACAAGATCAGCTTCTGGGGAGATAACGAAAAGTATGGAGCCTTTTATGAAAACCAAAGTAGCATGATCGAAGTGAATGAAGAAGAAAGCATCTATGTCTACGGAAACATCATGAGCCTGGTCAGCTCCACCGACTTTGCGTCGGCCACCACGCTGACACAGGATTACGCCTTTGCAAACATGTTTCATTGCGACAATTACAGCGGATATATCCTGAGTCACCCCACGAAGGAACTGGTGCTGCCCGCCACCACACTGACCAGGTACTGCTACTACAGTATGTTCTATGCCTGCGATATCACCACCGCGCCGGCACTGCCCGCCACCACGCTCGCCGATTTCTGCTATATGGAAATGTTCAAGCGGTGCTATAACCTGACAGCCACTCCGGATCTGCTGGCCACCAAGCTCGCGCAGGAATGCTATGCAATGATGTTTCAAGGCTGCACAAGCCTCATCACCGCTCCCTCCGTGCTGCCAGCCACCACGCTCGCCAAGGAATGCTATTCAAACATGTTTGCCGGCTGCACAAGCCTGACAACAGCCCCCAAGCTGCCCGCCACGAAGCTGGACAGATGGTGCTATAACAGCATGTTCAACGGCTGCACGAGCCTGGCCGAGGCCCCGGAATTAAAGGCCACCGAACTGGAGTCAGACTGCTATGAAGGAATGTTTGCCGGCTGCACAAGCCTGACAAAAGCCCCCACGCTGCCGGCCACCGAGCTGAAGGATGGATGCTATTTAAGTATGTTTGCCAACTGCACCGGTCTGACGGCGGCTCCCGAGCTGCCCGCCACCGAGATGAAAGCAGAGTGCTATCAAAGTATGTTCGAGGGCTGCACAAGCATCACCACGCCCCCGGAACTGCCAGCCACCAAGCTCGCCTGGTATTGCTATGAATCGATGTTCGAGGATTGCACGAGTCTGACTACAGCCCCGGCATTGCCGGCGATGACACTTGCCGAGGCATGCTATGAATCGATGTTCTCCGGCTGCACCAGCCTTACCACAGCGCCCGTACTGCCGGCCCCGAAACTGGTGGAGAGCTGTTATGAATATATGTTCATGTACTGCGAGAACCTGAACGCCGTGACATGTCTTGCCAGCAGTATAAATGTGTATTTAAGTACTGCCGGATGGCTTGTCGGCACCAGCGAAACAGGTACGTTCACCAAGGCAGCGACCATCAGCTGGGAGACAGGTGAAGAAGGCATACCCGAAGGATGGACAGTTCAGGAGACCAGCGACATGAAGCTGGCGACTGCCGAGATAGACGAAGATCAGGAAGAGCCCTATCCCTATTGGACCACCTACTATCACTCGACCGCAAGCTATGAGGCCGCACCGGGGACTACGGTCTACACGGCCGCACTCGACGGCACGAACCTGATATTCACCGAGGTGGCCGACCGCATCGTCCGCGCCGGACAAGCCGTGATCATGGCGTCAGACAATCCCTTCATCACCATGACACCGACCACGGCCTCCGGGACAGACAGCTATTATGCCGGCAACATGCTGAAGGGATCGGACAGCGAGGTGACAATGAAAAAGAAAACTACTTACTTTGCACTGGCCAACCTGGACTATGGCCTGGGCTTCTACAAGATCAACCCGGACGGTGTAGAAAGCATCCCGGCACATAAGGCCTATATCGAACTGAGCGGAGCCGGCGCACGATTCCTGGATTTCGTCTATGGCGAAGGACCGGCAGCCATCGCGTCAATGCAGGACGACAGCCGGAACAAGGCCGGCGAGACGGTCTACGACCTGCAAGGCCGTCGCGTGAAGAATCCTGTGAGCGGACTCTACATCGTGAACGGTAAGAAAACAATCGTGAAATAAGAAAGGAGGACAGTAATATGAAAAAGAAATATGTAAGCCCGAAGATAGAAGTCTATAAGATCATGCCAAAACAGCCCCTGCTCATAGGCAGTACACTGTATGACGAGAATTACTGGATGGCAGACGAGATCATCGACGAAGATCAGATCATCTGACAGCCTACAGGCGGAAAAAGGAGACCGGTCACTAATCTTTTCAAGGATTAATGACCGGTATTCTTGATATCTGAAACTGCGGCGGAATCAGCACCCGCGGCACAGCCGGTAAGCATCAGGCTGCCTAGGCCGGGGGATGCTATTCGGAAATGTATTTCTTTCCCTTGCTGATATACAGGCCCTTGGGCAGATTGTCGGCGGAAGCGGGCGGGAGCTTACGGCCCGAGAGCGTGTAGATGTCGGGCGACGGCGCATCTGCGGGTATGTCGGCAATGGCAGAGCCGCCGCTGCCGAGGGTCACCTTGGGGAACTCGGACGTCAGCACATCGCGCTCGACGGAAGAACCGTCCTCCTGCATTCTCAAGACAATGGTGTACTCGCCTGCGGGCAGGTTCTGGGTCAAGTCGAAGGTCTTCTGCCAGGTTCCGTATCCGAGACCGCCGCCCCAGGAGTTCCAATGGTTGGATGCCAGGAGGTATTCCGTTCCGTTGGCGTCGATGGCATAGCATTTCAGGCTTCCGACGAACTCCTTCTGCATGCGGCTGAAGATATGTTCGAGCTGGAGGTGAAGCTGGTTGTTGGCAATCTCGGCAGTGATATTGTTGACGAGGAATACGAAACCGAGGTCCTTTCCGTTGTCAGGCATGATGTTCATGCCCAGGAAGAAATAATAGCCGTAGTTTTCGCCGCCGGAAGTGATCATGGCGTCGAGCAGGAAGAACCCGTTGTCGTCGCCGTTCCAGCCCCAGTTGACATGGTAGTATGGCGTGGTGCCCTGATAGTACTGGAATCCGTCGATGAGGTAGGCATGCGAGCCCTCCTCCGAGGTGTTACCGCAGCAGTAGACGGGCCTGCGCTCCAGCAGCTCGGCATCCAAGGTCTGCTCAATGAGCTGGCGGCTGGGCACGCCGTTGGAGTAAAGGAAGTAGATGGCGTCGCTGTATCCCATATAGTCTGTCAGGCCGTGGCCTATCTGGGCATAGCCTGCGCTGCTCTGCTCACCGTAGTCCATGGATGTGCTGGCGCCGCAGGCAGCCATGAGCGTGGCGACGGCCTGTCCCTGGGCCGGGGTGTGAGCGCAGGTGAAGATGCGGCCGTCCAGGCTGTAGGTCTGGCCATGCTTCGTCAGTTCGAGATAGCATTCCTCGCGCTGATTCTTCGCGTTGACACGCTGTACGATCGACCATACGCTGGTGCCGGCGAGCCTGACACCGAGGTAGAGCCTGTAGTCGCCGTCGGCAAGACTGCCGGGAAGGTAGTGGCGGATGGGAAATGATCCCCAGCCCCAGCCTGCCTGCAGGCCGTCGTAGCCGGATTTATCGCCGATAGGTTGGATAAAGCGTCCGGTATTGTCGCAGAGCAGCAGCTGGAAATCGAAACTGAGGGTCTGCTTGCTGGAATTGTTGAAACTCACAATCTCGATCTTGTTCTGCTCAGTCAGTACGAGGTCGGAGATCGACATGTACTGCGTCGAGGTGGTCGTCTCGTTGTCGGTATACTCGGGGATGGTGGGAAAGGGATAGGTGTCGAGCATATTATCCCAGTCGAAGCGGGTATTGGCGCAGTCCCAGCTGACGGGTATCTGGTTGCGCTGGCTGACATATTCTATCTTTTCGCCCTGCATCTGGGCGGGATACTTGTAATAGGCCATGATCTGCGCCATGGCTGTGGCCACACAGCCGGTGGCGGTGCGCTTGCCGTTGAGCAGGGGGCACAGGTCGTTGTAGGGCGAGCCCTGCGAGAAATTGATGTCGCCCAGTAGCGGTTCGAGCTCGATGGGGGTATCAGCCTTGCGGGCCGAAGCGGTGCGGGCGGGCATGTCATCCATCCGGCGGACATAGAGTGCCAGCAGGGCCTTCATGGCCGGCGGCATATCATCGGCCGTGAAGCGATGGGTGTCGGAGTATGCAATCAGGGCCGGCAGACGGTCGTCGGTCGACACGATGGCAAACCCGGCGGTTGCGTCCTGGAAGGAATAGACCTGGAAATAGTCGCCGCCGATATCTGAGAAGGCCGCCTTCAGTCGGCTGTTCAGCGCGTCGGAACTGAGTGCGTCCGACACGAGTCGATCGGTCTCCGCATTTCCCTGCAGGGCTCTCGCCTTCATCCGTACGGTCTGGAAGGCAGACTGCGCCACGGCATCCATCTCGGCCTGCGTCCGCTGCTTTCCGGACACTGCCGCCGTCGTGAGCAGAAGTGCTGATAAGAAAACTAATGCTTTTTTCATAATCGAGTTGTTCTGGTTCATAATTATCTTTATCACTTTTCTTTGCAAAGATATAAGAAAACATTGGAATCTGCAAGAAAAGCGCAGAAATAATTTTCATCTGGCCGGAGTTCATCCTTGATTTCGGCCAGTTCATCAAAAAACATACACTTTGTTTGCCGCCTTTCCTTTTTTTTTCGTATCTTTGCATCCAACAATCAACATTATCAAACAAAAAACAACGATTCATTATGAAACAATCTCTTTACTCAATTCTTTCAAAAGCGATTGCCACCTCCATGCTCTGCCTGCTGACGGTGGCCAAGGCAAAGGCCGACGTAAGCATCTCGTCGGCAAACTTCCCCGACGCAACGTTCCGCAGCTACGTGTCGGCAAACTTCGACCTCGACGGCAACGGGCAGCTCAGCGACGAGGAAATCGGCAAGGTGAAGAGAATGGACGTACAGCAAATGGGCATCAAGAGCCTGAAGGGCATAGAGTACTTCACGGAAATGACTGCCATAAACTGCTTTGGAAATGAAATGACGGAACTTGACTTCAGCAAGAACACGAAACTGATAGCTACGTCCTGCTTCAATAACAAACTGACAAAGGTGGACGTATCGAAATGCCCTGAGCTCGTTAAGCTTGAAGCTTCAAATAATGAGTTGACGGCTGTCGACGTGTCGAACAATCCGAAGCTGAAGCGACTGAACCTCTACAATAACAAACTGACCACCATCAATTTGACGGGACAGACCCTCCTTGAGGAATTCCTCTGTTCGGGAAACCAGCTTACGGCGCTCGATGTATCGAAATGCACAAAGCTAAGATATTTCTCTTGTCACTCTAATAAGATTGGAACACTTGATGTATCGAAATGCACACTGCTGACATACCTGGCTTGTTATAATAGCCCGCTGGCAGAACTCAACATATCAGGCTGCGAGAAACTCGATACGCTATGGTGCTATAGAAATCAAATCAATGAGCTCGACGTGACGAAATGCACACAGTTGACATTCCTCTCGCTCAGCTATAACAACCTGAAGAAGCTTGACACATCGAAATGTACAAAGCTAAAATACTTATATTGCCACAGAAATCAAATAGGAGGAACGCTTGATGTATCGAAATGCACACAGCTGACAGACCTGGAATGTAATAATAACCAGCTGACAGAGCTCAAAGTATCAGGCTGCGCGAAACTCGATACGCTATGGTGCTATGGCAATCAACTCACTGAGCTCGACGTGACGAAATGCCCCCAGTTGACATCCCTCTCCCTCGGCAATAACAGCCTGAAGAAGCTTGACGTATCGAAATGTACAAAGCTAAAAACCTTATATTGCTACAGAAATCAGATTGGAGGAACGCTTGATGTATCGAAATGCACACAGCTGACAGACCTGGAATGTAACCATAACCAGCTGACAGAGCTCGACGTGACGAAATGCAAGAAACTTGAGGAGCTATGGTGCTATAACAATCAAATCAGTGAGCTTGACGTGACGAAATGCACACAGCTGACAGACCTGCAATGTAATTATAACCAGCTGGCAAAACTCAATCCGTCAAACTGTGCGAAACTCGATACGCTATGGTGCGGTAATAATCAACTCACTGAGCTCGACGTGACGAAGAACACGAAGCTCAAATTCCTATCTTGCCAGTCGACCGACATCAAGAAACTCGACCTGTCGAAGAATGCAGACCTGGCCGAATGCCGGTGCCCAAGTAATAGACTCACCGAACTGACCTTCTGCAATACCGGCGCCATCTCGGCCATCTATGCCACCTACAACCTGCTGGCCGGCGAGCAGATGGACAAGCTCATCGCCAGCCTGCCAGAAAAAACAAAGGCCTTCATCACCCTCTACGTTGCCGACAACCCCGATCAGGAGCAGAACGTATGCACAAAGGAGCAAGTGGCCGCCGCCAACGCCAAGGGCTGGACGGTTTACCAGTGGCTCAACGAAGCCTGGGCCGAATATGAAGGCAGCGACCCGACGGCCATCGACGACGTGCCCGCCGGCAGCGACATGCAGATCAGCGACGCATCGGCTCCCGCCTACAACCTCAGCGGCCAGCGCGTCAATGGCTCGCAGAAGGGTATCATCATCCGCAACGGCAGGAAATACCTCGGCAAATAATATCAAGGCAATAATATCAAGGCAATAATATCAAGGCGGAAAAAGGAGACCGGTCATTAATCTTTTCGGGGATTAATGACCGGTCTTCTTGAAAACATTGGAATCTGCAAGAAAAGTGAAGAAATAATTTTCATCTGGCCGGAGTTCATCCTTGATTTCGGCCAGTTCATCAAAAATATGGTTTCCGGGATTATCCGACGGTGCCTTCGAGCGATACGCTGAGCAGCTTCTGGGCCTCGACGGCGAACTCCATGGGGAGCTTCTGCAGCACCTCCTTGGCATAGCCGTTGACGATAAGCCCGACGGCCTGCTCGGTGGGAATGCCGCGCTGGTTGCAATAGAAGAGCTGGTCTTCTGAGATCTTCGAGGTGGTGGCTTCGTGCTCGAAGATGGCGGTGTCGTTGTGCACATCCATATAGGGGAAGGTGTGTGCGCCGCAGTCTGAGCCTAAGAGCAATGAATCGCACGAAGAATAGTTGCGGGCGTTGTCGGCCGATGCTGCTGCGCGCACAAGGCCGCGGTAGCTGTTCTGGGAGTGTCCCGCAGAGATACCCTTCGAGATGATCGTTGAGCGGGTGTTCCGCCCGATGTGAATCATCTTCGTGCCGGTGTCGGCCTCCTGGTAATTATTGGTGACGGCAACGGAGTAGAACTCTGCCTGGGAGTTGTCGCCCCGGAGGATGCACGAGGGATATTTCCAGGTGATGGCGCTGCCCGTCTCCACCTGTGTCCAGGAGAGTTTCGAACCGACGCCCCGCAGGTCGCCGCGCTTCGTGACAAGGTTCAGTACACCGCCCCGGCCATGCTCATCGCCCGGATACCAGTTCTGTACGGTGGAGTATTTCACCTCCGCCCGGTCGTGCACGATGATCTCCACGATGGCGGCGTGCAACTGGTTCTCGTCGCGCATGGGGGCCGTGCAGCCTTCGAGGTAGGATACATAGGCATCGTCGTCGGCAATGATCAGGGTGCGCTCGAATTGTCCCGTATTGCGGGCGTTGATGCGGAAATACGAGCTGAGCTCCATCGGACAGCGCACGCCCTTGGGGATATAGACGAAGGAGCCGTCGGAGAAGACTGCGGAATTGAGCGCAGCGAAGAAGTTGTCCTTATAGGGCACGACGGAGCCTAAGTACTGGCGCACGAGGTCGGGGTGCTCCTTGATGGCGTCGCCGATGGAGCAGAAGATGACGCCCTTCTCGCGGAGCTTCTCCTTGAAAGTGGTCTTGACGCTCACGGAATCCATGATGGCGTCGACGGCGGTGTTGCCGCTGAGTGCCAGCCGCTCTTCGAGGGGGATGCCGAGCTTGTCGAAGGTCTTCTCCAACTGAGGATCGATCTTGCCGTCGCCAGCAGGCTTCTTAGCCATAGGTTCATCATAGTAGCTGATGGCCTGATAGTCGATCTCAGGTACATGCACATGTCCCCATTTGGGTTCCGTCTGTTCTTT
>JAGCZI010000013.1 GCA_017960085.1 Bacteroidales bacterium | reverse complement strand
GAAAGCATACGTTTTCCCCGGCCAGGGGTCCCAGTTTCCCGGAATGGGCAAAGACCTCTACGAGAATTCTGCAGCAGCAAGAGCGGTTTTTGACAAGGCCGGCGAAGTCCTCGGCTTCGACATAGTGAAAATTATGTTCGAGGGGAGCGACGAGCAGTTGCGGGAGACTTCCGTGACCCAGCCCTCGATATTCATCCATTCGGTTGCTGCTGCCAGGGCCATCGAAGACTTCACGCCCGATATGGTGGCAGGTCATTCCCTGGGCGAGTTCTCGGCGCTCGTAGCCTCAGGCGCTCTCGGCTATGAAGATGCGCTGCGGCTGGTGGCTGCCAGGGCCAATGCAATGAACGAAGCCTGCAGACAGAATCCGGGCAAGATGGCTGCCATCATCAATCTCGATGACGCTACCGTCAGGAAGATTTGCGACGAAACCGAAGGAATCGTAGTTCCGGCCAACTTCAATTCCCCGGGCCAGGTGGTCATTTCCGGAGAGGCTGATGCAATCGACAGGGCCTGCAAGGCGGCCAAGGCTGCAGGGGCAAAGAGAGCCCTTCCTCTGCCTGTCGGAGGCGCTTTCCACTCTCCGCTGATGGAACCCGCACGCGCCGCCCTGGCCAAGGCCATCGACCTCACGCAGTTCGGGGCGCCGATCTGCCCTATCTTCCAGAACGTTGATTCTCTGCCCCATACCGATCCGGCAGAGATCAAGGCAAACCTTATCGCTCAGCTCACCGGTCCCGTGCTCTGGAGCCAGTCTGTGCTCAATATGCATCAGGCGGGGGCGACCGATTTCACGGAGCTTGGCCCCGGCTCAGTCCTGACCAATCTTATAGGCAGGATAATCGGCTGACAGCCATCATAACTGCAAGTGGAAAAAAGTGATACGGCCGTATCACTTTTTTTGTCGTTTCACGAAATAAAATGCTAAATTTACGCGATTGTACGCCTTTATCGTCCAATAACATAAATATCACTATATTAAACATTTAAAAGATGGCAAAAGAAAAGAAATTCATCACTTGTGATGGCAATTTTGCCGCAGCTCACGTGGCATACCTTTTCAGTGAGCACGCGGCTATCTACCCTATCACTCCGTCCTCAACAATGGCAGAGCTGGTAGATGAGTGGGCAGCATTCGGAAAAAAGAATATGTTCGGCGAGACCGTCCAGGTCACCGAGATGCAGAGCGAAGGCGGCGCAGCCGGTGCTGTGCACGGTTCTTTGCAGGCAGGCGCCCTCACAACTACCTTTACGGCCAGCCAGGGTCTGCTGCTGATGATCCCCAATATGTACAAGATCTCAGGTGAGCTTCTCCCTGCTGTATTCCACGTTTCGGCCCGAGCTCTCGCAGCCCAGTCCCTCTCAATTTTCGGCGACCATCAGGACGTGATGAGTGCCCGCGCAACCGGTTTCGCAATGCTGGCTTCTGACAGCGTGCAGGAAGCAATGGACATCGCGGCAGTCGCCCATCTTTCTGCAATCAAGTCAAGCGTGCCTTTCGTGCATTTCTTCGACGGCTTCCGTACATCTCACGAAATCCAGAAGATCGAAGTCCTCGAGGCTGAGGACCTCCGTCCCCTCGTAAGCGAGAAAGCCCTCGCAAGGTTCCGCACAAGGGCCCTCAACCCCAACAAGCCTGTAACCCGCGGTACAGCCCAGAACCCTGACGTATACTTCCAGGCCCGCGAGGCTTCCAACAAGTACTATGAGGACGTTCCGGACATCGTAGCCCGCTATATGGGCGAGATCGGCGAGCTGACCGGCCGTTTCCATCTTCCTTTCGACTATTACGGCGACCCGGATGCAGAGAACATCATCATCGCCATCGGCTCTGTATGCGAGACCATCAAGGAAACCATCGACTACCTGCAGGCACAGGGCAAGAAGTGCGGCCTTATCAGCGTCCACCTCTACCGTCCGTTCTCAGCCAAATACTTCCTCCGTGCCCTTCCGAAGACTGCAAAACGCCTCGCAGTCCTCGACCGCACCAAGGAACCCGGCGCCAACGGTGAGCCCCTGCTCCTCGATGTCAAGTCAGTGCTCTACGGTCGCAGCGACATCACCATCGTCGGCGGCCGCTACGGTCTGTCTTCAAAAGACACTACTCCCGCCCAGATCCTCTCAGTGTTCGAGAACCTCGAGCGCAAGGAGCCCAAGACCGATTTCACCATCGGCATCGTGGACGACGTCACCTTCAAGTCTCTGCCCCAGAAGGAAGAGATCTCCCTGGCAAAGGCTGGCACCTACGAGTGCAAGTTCTTCGGCCTCGGTTCTGACGGTACTGTCGGCGCCAACAAGAACACCATCAAGATCATCGGCGACCATACTCCCAAATACTGCCAGGGCTATTTCGACTATGACTCAAAGAAGTCCGGCGGATACACCTGCAGCCACCTTCGTTTCGGCGACAGCCCCATCAGGGCTCCGTACCTGGTGACCACTCCCGACTTCGTGGCCTGCCACGTTCCTTCATACCTGTCGAAGTACGACGTCCTTCGCGGCATCAAGAAAGGCGGCACCCTGCTTCTCAACAGTATGTGGAGCGTAGAAGAGACCTTCAACAGGATTCCTGATTTCGTAAAGAAGGAAATCGCTGCCAAGGAGCTCAAGTTCTACATCATCAACGCCACCAAGATCGCCGGCGAGATCGGCCTCGGCGGACGTACCAACACCATCCTCCAGTCAGCATTCTTCAAGATCACCGGCATCATCCCTTACGAGGAGGCAGTCGGATATATGAAGAAAGCCATCGACAAGTCATACGGCAAGAAAGGCGAGAACATTGTCAAGATGAACTACGCAGCCGTTGACCGCGGCGCCGAATACATCGAGGTTGAGGTTCCTGCAGAATGGAAGAACCTCGGCGGCAAGTTCGTCAACCCGAACTTCAACCGTCTCGCTCCCGAATGGATCCGCAACGTGGCCGACATCGTCAACGCACAGTGCGGAAACGACCTGCCCGTAAGCGCCTTCGCTTCTGAAGACCTGGTAGACGGCACCATCCCTGCCGGTACAGCAGCATACGAGAAACGCGGCATCGCCGTCACAGTTCCTTCCTGGGACCCTGCCAACTGTATCCAGTGCAACCAGTGCGCATTCATCTGCCCTCACGCTGCCATCCGTCCGTTCCT
>JAGCZI010000114.1 GCA_017960085.1 Bacteroidales bacterium | reverse complement strand
GACGGTGGCGAGGATGCGCTCGGCGTGGACGCGGAACACGGCGAACTCCATCAGGTACGCTGAGTTGAAAAGCACGTCGGCCTCCTCCTGGAAGGGATAAATCCACTTGACTTCGTTGCGGCGCACCATCGGCCAATTGGAGATGGTCTCCAGGGCCGTGAAAGCCCCGCTGTTGAAGTCGCGGACGATCCTGCGCAGCAGGCGGTTGTCACTCGTAGGTATGCAGTTGTGGTCGTCCAGCGATATGCTGGTGACGGTATTGATGAAAATCTTGTACTTGGCGGATGAAGGCACACGGTCCGTCAGGCGAGGATTGAGGGCGTGGATGCCTTCGATGAGCAGGATGCCCCCATCCTCCATCTTCAGCTTCTTGCCGTTGTACTCCCGCAGCCCAGTGACGAAATTGAACTTCGGCACCTCTACCTCCTGCCCTGCTATCAGCTTCATCAGGTCGGACTGCAGATATTCGTGGTCTACCGTCTCGAAATTGTCGAAATCGTAGCTGCCGTCCGGCAGCTTGGGCGTCTCCACCCTGTTCACGAAATAGTCGTCGGTCGAGAACGATATCGGACGCAGTCCGCAGGCCATCAGCTGCACGCTCAGACGGCGGCAGAAGGTGCTCTTGCCGCTGCCGGTCGGGCCGGTGATGAGCACCACCCTTACAGGGTCTTTCGAATAGTAGCGACGGTCGATTTCCTCCGCTATCTCCACGATCTTCTTCTCCTGCAGGGCCTCGGCGATCTGCACCAGGTCGGACACCTTGCCTTCGAGGCAGGCCTTGTTCACGTCGCCGGCGTTGTCGAGCTTCATAATGCGGTTCCACTTCTGCATCTCGGAGAACACTTCGAAGGTCTTGGGCTGGGGGATGAACGGCGCCAGGGCGTCGGGGTCGTGGCGGTTCGGAACCCTGAGCAGCATCCCGTTCTGGAAGAAGCTCAGCTCCCACTTGTGCAGGTAGCCCGAAGACGGCACCAGCGCATCGTAGAAAAAGTCGGCAGTGCCGTCGAGAGTATAGTAGCCGATGTATATGTCGCCGGAGGTCTCCAGCAGCTTCACCTTGTCGTCGTAGCCAAGCTTGCGGAAGAGCTCGATGGCCTCAGATATCCGCACTTCGTGCCTGTAGAACGGGATGTTGCGCGACACTATCTTCTGCATCCGGGCATTGATCGCCGCCACGTCGTCTGCAGTCAGCTCCGTACCGTTCCCTTTGTCCACCAGGCAGTAGTAGCCCTTGGAGATGGGGCGGCGCAGCACCACCTTGCATTTCGGGAAGATGTCCTTGGCAGCTTTGCAGAGCAGGAAGCAGAGGGAGCGGCAGTAGACGTTCCGGCCGCCGTAGCTGCGGTAGTCGAGGAACTCCACCTCCTTGTTGTTGTAGACTGCGTACTTAAGTCCTTCTGTGACATTGTTGACCTTGGCGGCCAGGATGTCGTAGGGCTTGTCGAACTCGAATTCGGACGCCAGCTTCAGCAGGGTGATTCCCTCCTTGAAACTTTTCTTGGTCCCTGTGTTCTTGCAATAGATCTCTATCATAGCTTTGGCATTTAGCTACATCGCAACGCCGTAAAGCAGTATGCCCACCGCTGCGGCCGCGAACATTACATATATCGGATTGACTTTCTTCCAGACGGCATAGAAGCTCGCGACGCAGATGACTACGCTGCTCCAGTGGAAGAAGGTCTCAGTATTGACGAACATTACGGCTGCGGCGGCGATCATACCCACCAGCACCGGCCTCATCCAGGTCAGCGCGCCGCGCATAAAGCGATTGTCCTTGACACTCTTGTAGAAGATGGTCAGGGCGAGCATTATGGTCATAGGCGGCAGGCAGCAGGCCACGGTTGCTAGCAGCGAGCCCCACACATTGCCGGTGACGGTGTAGCCGACGTAGGTCGCGCAGTTGATGGCAATCGGGCCGGGAGTCATCTGTGACACGGCCACAATGTCGGCAAACTGTGCCTCGGTGATCCAGCCGCGCTGAGTCACAATCTCGTTGCTTATGAGGCTGATCATCGCATAGCCTCCGCCGAAGCCGAAGAAGCCTATCTTCAAATAAGAAAGGAAGAGCTGCCAGTAGATCATTTCGTGAGTTCCTCCTTGTTGCCGACGCAGCAGAGCACTATGCCCAGCGCCGCACCGAAGATCAGCATATATATCGGTGAAATGCCGGTGAAGCAGATCAGGGCGAGGGCGGCTGCGCCCAACAGCATCTGCCAGACATTCATCTTGATGAGCATACGCACGCACGGCACGGCGATGAGGCCGACCACGCAGGGACGCAGGCCCTTGAAGGCAGCTGCGACTATCTCATTGTCGCGGATGCCGGTGAGGAATATAGCCACCACCAGCATTATGCCGAAGGTCGGGACGACAAGCCCCGCCACGGCGAAGAAGGCGCCCCAGAAGCCCTTCATACGGTAGCCCACGAAGACGGCTGTGTTCAGGGAGAACGGGCCGGGCACAGACTGGGCGAGTGTGAACTGGTCGCGGAAATCTTCGAGGTCGAACCATTTGCGGCGGTTGACAATCTCGTGCTCGATGACCGGCATTATGGCATAGCCGCTGCCCAGAGTGAAGGCCCCGATCTTGAAGAATATCCAGAAAAGCTCCCAGAGACGACGCATCTGCCCTACTTTTTCCTGCCGTCGGGCACTACAGTATACATTGTGTGGCCGTCAGGCGTACATTTCTGTTTTTCAAACAGTTGGGATAATGTAACAAAAGTGTAACCCTGCTCTTTCAGCACCGGAATGGCCTCATCGAGGGCTTGGACGGTGGCTTCATTGCCCTCGAAGTCGTGAAGGAGATAGATGGCTCCCGGCTCGGCATTGTCGATGATGCCTTGCAGGCGGGCCTCCTTGCCGACGGTGGCCACCCAG
>JAGCZI010000113.1 GCA_017960085.1 Bacteroidales bacterium | reverse complement strand
GAAATCCTTGATCCTATCTCAGCTAAGTATGTTGAACTCCGCAACAAGTACAACGACCTGATGAATCTTGCTGACGGTCTCCGCGGTGCTTACGCTACTTACTGGGCAGGTGGTGCTCCTGACGTTGACGCTCTCATGGATTATCTCTACCAGAAGTATGAAGATGCTCTCGAAGATGCCGACGTTCTTGAGGAAGAAATCAATGTACTCAAGATTCTCGCAGGCATGATTACCATAGAGGATCCTACTCTTGACGAAATCCAGGCAACTATCGACCTCATCGACGAAATCCTTGACGAAATGGATTGGGATGAGTACTATGACCTCGAGTTCTGGTATGAATACTGGAAAGCTGCTTACGAAGCTGCAGTAGCAAGATACGCTGAATAAACAGACTCAATACATCGAAGAATAAAAACAACGATATGTTGAAAAAACTAAGCATATTACTATTGACGATCTTCATGGTTGTGCCAGCAATGGCACAACCTGAGGAGAGTTGCGAGTGTATGTTTGCCCCTCGTGCCGGTCAGTGGGAATTTGATCTTGTCCTCGGACAGAATCAGTTCTTCGGCAACGAACGTGACCTGAGTATGACTCTGCTGCCGAACAGCTATGGTCAGCCCCTTGGCTCAACCATCGGCTCTTCAGTAGCTGAGGACCAGGACTTCATGATCACTGATCTGACACAAACAATTAACATTGGATTCCTGAATACCAACAATCTGGCTAATATGATTGGCATACAGGCCCGTTACTTTATCACCAATAGGCTTGATATTAACTTTATGGGTTCGTACAACGTCAATCTGCAGCCTAGTAAGAATTTCATCGAGGGAACGATTTTCGGTCTTACAGAATCTGCTCCTGTTCCTGCAGCAACAGATCCCGTGATCGGACTTCTGCCGGGTGATAATTACACTGTCGGTGACATTTTCGCACACAAGTCAATTCTTGCTTCTGTGCAGAATTCAGCCATCGGACAGCTTGGTATGAATTATTACTTCACAACTCCCAACGAGCGAATCAATCCTTACATTGGTATTTACGGCCAGGTTAAATGGGCACGTATCAGCGCTATGTATCCCGCATATACCGGACAGACCGTAGGTGTGCCGGTTTATAACGCAGCTGACCCCTTCGTAACATCAACTGATTTCACAAATGTTGATGTTGTGGATATTGCTACTTTCCGTGAGTTCGGAAGGGCAGGTCAGATGCTGGGATTCGGCGGTGGTATCGATTTCGGTGTTCAGTACTCTTTGATGCCGGGTCTTATCCTGGGCATTGAGTTCTCACCGGTACTTTACCAGTATACGCTTATGCACTTGCAGATTAACGGACAAACTCCTTACTACGCAGATAACCACAACGTATCCGTTTTCAAGTATCCGCAACTTAAACTCGGATTCCGTTTCTAGGCTTTGCGCATAGAAAATGATAAAGGCCGGCTGGTTTCAGCCGGCTTTTTATTTTATATATTTGCGGCCCTGTTCAGAGTCGCCGCGTGGCGCAATTATTGTGGCTGAATATCCTTGATGCGCTTTTTTGTGAAAATATCGCTCTTGCTCCTGACCTTAACGGCAGGAGTTTTCCCGGCAGCTGCCCAAAAGGCAGTCCTGTCCGGATATGTCAAAGAAGCGTCCAGCGGTGAGCCACTGATCGGTGCCGTCGTGTTTACAGAAGATCTTAGCGCGGGAGTTTCAACCAACAACTTCGGCTTCTACTCCCTTCAGGTCGACCGCAAGGCCCAGGTCATCAAATGCTCATACGCCGGCTATGTCACCGCTGAAATAACCATCAATCCGACAGGCCCCGTTAAGCACGATTTCGCCCTCGAGGAAGACCGTCAGGTGCTTGAGGCAGCCAAAGTCTTCTCCAAGAGCAAAAGGGAGCAGCTGACGCTGCCGCAGCTAGGCAAGGAGACTGTCACCGGCGACATAATCCGCAAGCTGCCGGCCCTGATGGGAGAGGCTGACGTTATCAGAGTCATACAGATGATGCCGGGAGTGCAGACCCCGTCAGAGGGCTCCACCGGCTTCAGCGTCCGCGGCGGCGGCATCGACCAGAATCTGGTGCTGATGGACGGCGCTCCGCTCTACAATTCCGGCCATTTCCTCGGCTTTATGTCGATGTTCAACGGCGACGCGGTAAAGAATGCGCAGCTGTACAAGGGAGACTTCCCCGCATCCTTCGGCGGCCGGCTTTCATCAGTGCTGGACGTTGCCACCCGCGACGGCAACAACAGCCAGTTCAAGGGTAATTTCTCAATAGGCCTCATTACCTCCCGCTTCGAGGTGGAAGGGCCCATTGTCAAGGATAAACTGTCCTTTATGCTCGCAGGGCGCAGGACCTATATGGACATTTTCCTGCCGCTGTTCGGCGACAACGTGCCGAAGAACACCCAGATGTTCTTCTACGACCTCAACGGCAAGCTCAGCTGGGTGGCAGGGCCCCGCGACAGGGTTTATCTGAGCGCTTTCAGCGGCCGGGACGTCTTCGGTATGTCGATGGAGGAATTCGACCTCGAGCGGATGCGTTTCAATTTCGCCAACAACACCCAGACGCTCCACTGGAGCCACGAATTCTCTCCCAAGCTGTTCTTCAACACATCTCTCTACAATTCCCGCTACAACGCCAGTATGGAGTGCGAGATGCCCAGCACCAGTTTCGACTATCTGACCGCAATACGCGAGACCGGCTTCAAGGCGGGCATTACCTGGTATATCAATCCTTCAAACACCGTTCAGGCTGGCTTCAATGCCTCGTATTACCGTATGGACCCCGGCGATGTCAATCCCACCACAGAGGAATCCATCGTGCAGGCTCTCCATATGCCCAAGAGCTACGGCATAATGCCGGCTTTCTACGCCCAGAACGAGCAGAAGATAGGCAAGCTGACAATGCGCTACGGCTTCCGCCTGTCATCGTTCTCGACGATAGGAGAGGCAGTCCAGCGCTACTACGACCCCGTCAGTCACGAGATGACGAAGATGCGCTATTTCCCCATCCTCAAGCCTATCCAGACGTACTGGGGGCTGGAGCCCAGGGTTTCCGCGTCACTCTCGCTGACGCCGGACCTGTCGCTCAAGGCGGCCTATTCGCGTTCCTTCCAGTATATCCAGCAGGTGCCCATCAGCATCTCAGGCAGTCCGGTGGATGCGTGGTTTATGTCTTCTCCCAACATCGAGCCGCAGCGCTCCGACCAGTTCTCGGCCGGTATGAATGCGTTGTTCGCCGACCAGGCGCTTGAGTTGTCCCTCGAGGGCTTCTACAAGAACAACAAGAACACGATGGATTTCAAGGAGAACCCCGGCTTCGTGTTCGACGACGTCGACCGGGAGGGGCTGCTGCGCTTCGGCAAGTCATATTCGTTCGGAGCGGAGCTGATGCTGCGCTACGATTTCGACCGCTTCGGCGGCTGGCTGTCGTACACCTGGTCGCGCGCTATGTACGACATTCCAGAGCTCAACGGGGGCAAGCCCTACCGTTCGCCTCTGAACCACGAGCACGCCGTCAATTTCGTGCTGTCCTACGACATCAGCAAGCGCGTCGAGCTGTCGTCCGACTGGGTGTTCTACAGCGGCGCTCCGACCACCTTCCCGACGGGCCGCTTCTCTTACGGCGGCTCATATACCTCCATCTACGCCCACCGCAACGAGGATTCGATGCCGAACTATCACCGTATGGACCTGTCGCTGACGCTCAAGAGCCGCCGCAGGGCAGAAGGGCGGCCGTGGGGCAGCGAGTGGAACTTCTCGTTCTACAACGTATATGCGCGCCACAACGCCTGGTCGGTGGCCTTCCTCTACAGCCGCAGGGAGGACCGTCCGATGGCAATGAAAGTATATCTGTTCACCATAATCCCTTCAGTGTCGTACAATGTCTATTTCTAGAAAGATATTCCCCGCATTGCTGTGCCTTGCCGTCGCTGTGCTGAGCGGCTGCAACGAGGAGATCGAGGTCCACACCAAGAGTATGGACCGCAGCTATCTCGTGGTGGAAGGGATGCTTACCGACTGCGCCGACGACGTGCAGCGCGTGCTGCTGACCGAGTCTGTCGATTATTTCGAGGAGGAGGTTCCACCCGTCGTGTCGGGGGCTGTGGTGACTGTCAGCGACGGTGTCGACAGCTGGCTCTTCAGCGAGTCTCCTGCCGGCAGCGGCTGCTACGTCGGGCCGCAAGGGCTGCACGGCACTCCGGGAGTGACTTACAAACTGTCTGTCGACGCTGTTGTCGGCGGGACTGCTGGGCACTATGAGGCGGTTTCCAAGATGGAGGAGCCCGGCTTCAGGGTGGACGCCGTGGATTATATGTATGCCGGCAATGCGACTATGAAGCTCGACAGCCTGTGGACTATAGCAGTCTGGGGCCAGGACGCTCCGGGTCCGAACTATTACTACGTCAGCGCCACCCTCAACGACGCTGTCTTCCCGATAGAGATGTCGCTGGCTATGGATGACAAGTATTTCGACGGGCAGCGGGTCATCTGCTTCCCGATAACGACTCTCTACCAGACCGAGGAGATGCGCCGCCAGTACGGCGACTGCGCCAAGTATCTCGAGACGGGCGACGTCTTCAAGCTCAATGTCTACTCAGTCCCCAAGGAATATTACGATTTCTATATGGGTTTCGTCTCCAGCTCCGTCGGCTCTTCTGTGCCGATGCTGCAATCCCAGCCCGCCAACTGTCCCACCAACATCACCGGCGGCGACGCCGTAGGCTTCTTCGTCGCCTGCCCCGCCTCCTCCGCCAGCGTCACCATCGAAGATCCCTTCCGCCCCTACTACAAGAAGCTCTTCGAGCGCTTTCCCCGGTGATTT
>JAGCZI010000112.1 GCA_017960085.1 Bacteroidales bacterium | reverse complement strand
CAAACTCAAAACAATGAAAAAGATTGAAGCAATCATCAGGAAAACCCGTTTCGAGGATGTCAAGGAAGCTTTGTTCGAGGCGGACATCAACTGGTTTTCCTACGCCGAAGTCAAGGCCATAGGCCAGGACCGGGAAGACAGGATTTACAGGGGAGTGATGTACAGCACCGACATCATCTCCAGGATTGAAATAACGATTATCTGCCGCGACCAGTTCGTCCAGCCCGCAATCAATGCCATTATGGGCGCTGCCAGGACAGGCAGCGTGGGTGATGGCAGAATATTCGTCAGCCCCGTGGACGACACCTGGTCGATCCGTACCGGGGAACACGGAGACACCGTACTGGCAGACAAGAAGTAGAACCTTTAAAATGATTACAGCTATGACAACTATAAATGGACTTGACACCGCGTGGGTATTGATCGCAGCAATGCTTGTGTTCTTTATGCAACCCGGATTCGCACTTGTAGAGGCGGGCTTCACCCGTTCGAAGAACACCGCCAACATATTGATGAAAAACTTCGTGGACTTTATGATAGGCTCTTTCCTGTTCTGGATGATAGGTTTCGGCCTTATGCACGGCAGCGGCAGCGGCTTCATAGGAAGCCTTCACCTCTTTGACTGGAAATTCATAGGAGATTCCAACATTCCGGCCGAATGTACGCTTATCTTCCAGACCGTATTCTGCGCCACCGCAGCGACAATCGTGTCGGGCGGTATGGCGGAGCGCACCAAATTCTCGATGTACATTCTCATCTCGATCATCATCTCGGTGGTCATCTACCCCATTGAGGGTCACTGGACCTGGGGCGGAGGCTGGCTCAGCGAACTCGGTTTCCACGACTTCGCAGGCTCTACCGTAGTCCACTCCTGCGGCGGTGTGATAGCTCTTGCCGGAGCGATGGTGCTCGGCCCAAGACTTGGCAAATACTCCAAGACCGGCCAGTCGCACGCCATCCCGGGCCACAACCTGACCTTCGGCGCACTGGGAGTGTTCATCCTCTGGTTCGGATGGTTCGGTTTCAACCCCGGCTCGCAGCTGGCAGCCGACGGTGCTGCCAACGCCATCGCAATATCCCACGTGATGTGCACGACAAATATGGCGGCTGCCACAGGCGGACTTTCAGTACTGTTCCTCACCTGGCTGGTTTACGGCAAGCCTTCCCTCTCACTGGTCTGCAACGGCATCCTAGCCGGTCTGGTAGGCATCACGGCTGGCTGTGACCTGGTATCGATCGGCGGTGCGGCCGTCATCGGCGCAGTCTGCGGTGTGGCCATGGTAGGATCCGTGGCTCTCATCGACAAAGTCTGCAAGATCGACGACCCGGTGGGTGCAGTCTCAGTCCACGGCACCTGCGGCATCCTCGGCACCATATTGACTGGTCTCTTTGCAACAGAGGACGGCCTGTTCTACGGTGGCGGAGCCCATTTCCTGGGTGTTCAGACACTTGGCGTGACCGTCACCATCATCTGGGCGTTCGGCCTCGGCTTCCTGACATTCAAAGCACTTGACAAGATTCACGGCATCCGCGTGGAGCCACGCATCGAAGAGGAAGGTCTCGACATCTACGAACACGGAGAAACCTGCTACAACAACTGATACTCACTACCATGAAAAAGATTGCAATATTAGCTATGGGCCTGGTCATCAGTATGACCGCCCTTGGACAAGATGTAGAAACTACCATCGGCAGCGACATAGTCAGCAGCTACATCTGGCGCGGCCAGGATCTTGGCAGTACTGCCATCCAGCCGACTCTGGGTGTGGAATTCAGAGGACTGTCATTTAGCGCGTGGGGAAGCTATGGCCTCGCCAACCCCTTCGACACGAAGGAGTTCGACCTGACGCTCGCCTATACTGTCGGCGGTTTCAACATAGGCGTCACAGACTACTGGCTCAGTGACGGCCCAGCTCCCGACGGACGCTACTTCAAGTATCGCGAAGGCGCCACGAACCACGTTTTCGAAGCGAATGTAGGTTATGACTTCGGATTCGCTTCTCTGCAGTGGTTCACCAACTTCGCAGGCAACGACGGCATGAATCCGGATGGCAAGCGGGCATACAGCAGTTATTTCGAAGTCAGCATACCGTTCAGCCTCGTCACTGCAGAATGGACATTCACGGCCGGCGCAGTACCATATGCCACTGATTTCTATGGCACCCAGGGTTTTGCAGTCGTCAACCTTGCGCTGACCGCCAGCAAAGAGATCAAAGTGACAGATTCGTTCTCGATTCCCGTTTTTGCACAGGTGATCGCGAATCCTTGCTCACAGCAGGCATATATGGTGTTCGGTTTCACACTGCATCCATAATACTGTTCCGAACCCCTCCCTTCCGTCATAATGACAGAAGGGAGGTTTTTCTGTTGCACTATTCTAAAACCAGAGAGATATGAAAATCAAGAAACGTTGGAAAATCCTGATGGCGGCTCGACGAGCACTACGGCCTCGACATCTACGAACACGGAGAGACCTGCTACAACAGCTGATTGCATCATATTATTGCGTATCTTTGGGATAACCTAAAGACTGATAATATGAAGAACATTGCGATGAAAGTCGCCGCACTGGCGATTGCAGCCCTCATACTCGCAGGCTGCGGAGAGAAGAAGCAACCCGGAGCGATCCCCACCGACCGCGAAGTCGAAGCCAAGGTGGAAAGCGTCCTCAAGGGAATGACCCTCAAGGAGAAGGCCGGACAGATGGTCCAGATCAACATCTCCGCGCTGGAGGACGACACCCACGAAGCGATCGACCCTGCCAAGCTCGACAAGGTCATCGGAGAATACAAGGTCGGCTCCATCCTCAACGT
>JAGCZI010000012.1 GCA_017960085.1 Bacteroidales bacterium | reverse complement strand
GTAAATTCAAACACACGTGCGCCGCCGTCATAGCAAGCCTTTACGACCTTCTTGACGATTTCAGCGTCTGAGTTGTAATAGAGGGGAACGATACCTGTGTTTACAAAGGTGTTGAGTACGTGAAGCCTTTTGAATCTGCTCATAATCGTATTGTTTTTATGTTATCTGGCAACACGCCCTGAGGCATCGCCGCCCATTAGTTTTTCCACTTCTTCCACGCTGACGCGGTTGTAGTCGCCGTAGATCGTATGTTTCAGACAAGATGCAGCCACTGCGAAATCGAGGGCCTTCTGGTCGCTGTCGTAGTTCAGCAGGCCATAGATGAGGCCGCCCATAAACGAATCACCACCACCGACGCGGTCAACGATGTGGGTGATGCGGTATTCGCGGGATTTGAACAGGGTGACTCCGTCGTAGAGGACGCCAGCCCAGCTGTTGTCGTTGGCATTGATCGATCCGCGCAGGGTAGTGATCACTTTCTTGCAGCGGGGGAAGCGGGCCATTATCTGTTTTGAAACAGAAAGATAAGCCTCGGCTTCAACCTTGCCGGCAGCGACATCGACACCTTCCGGAGTGATGCCGAGAGCCTTGGACGCATCTTCCTCGTTGCCGAGGATGATGTCCGAGCAAGCTACCAGCTCAGGCATAACCTCCATTGCGCTCTTGCCCCATTTCCAGAGGTTCTTGCGGTAGTTGAGGTCGCAGGAAACAGTGATGCCCTTGGCATTGCAGGCCTTGACAGCTTCGAGGCAGACGGCAGCGGCACCCTCGGAGATGGCAGGGGTGATGCCTGTCCAGTGGAACCAGCGGGCGCCTTCGAGCACCTTGTCCCAGTCGATCATTCCAGGCTGGATGTCGGCTATCGAAGAGTTCGCGCGGTCGTAGATTACCTTGCTGCCGCGGCTCACGGCACCTGTCTCAAGGAAATAGATGCCTATGCGTCCGCCGCCGTAAACAATATCAGATGTGTCGACTCCGAAACCACGAAGTTCCCTGACACAGGCTGTGGCGATGTCATTTTGGGGAAGACGGGTGACGAAAGACACCTGCATACCGTAGTTTGCAAGTGAAACGGCTACATTTGCTTCGCCGCCGCCGAAGGTGGCTGAAAGCATATTTCCCTGGCCGAAACGCTCATAGCCGGGGGTTGCAAGACGGAGCATAACCTCTCCGAAAGTAACTATCTTGTCCATTGAATAATTAATGCATTTTTTACAGCGGCAAATGTAGCGTTTTGCCAGGAATGTTGTTACCTTAGTGATGTGAAATCATTACAAATCAGTACGAATAATTACCAATTCCCACAACTATGAAAAAGTACGTTTGCGATCTCTGCGGGTACGAATATGACCCTCAGGCCGGCGATCCTGACAACGGGATAGCCCCCGGCACAGCCTTCGAAGACCTTCCCGAAGATTGGGTATGCCCTCTCTGCGGCGTAGGTAAAGACCAGTTCAGCCCCGCTGAATAGCCCTGCAGGGCACAAATCACCACAATTGGTGATTTCCGCGCCTTTTGGTTGTCATACTTTTGCAACGGATAAATCCGAGTTGAAAGATGACGATCAGAAGGTTTTTTTTGAGAGTTTCTCTCATATCATTGTTGATTTGTACACTTGACGCGCAGGCTCAGAAGCTTACGCTCGGCGGTTACGGGGAAGTCGCCCTCAGCCGCAATTTCTACAGCGACAACGTCTATCGCTATTCCAACGCCTCACTGCATAAAGGAGAGTCTCACGGCCGCTTCGACGTCCCGCACGCCGTATTCTATGTAGGATACGATTTCGGGAAAGGATGGAGGATGCAGAGTGAGATAGAATTCGAGCATCTTGGCACCGGCACTGAGGTGGAGAAGGAATTCGAGGAAGCCGGTGAATGGGAAGCCGAGACGGAGCGTGGCGGAGAGGTCGAACTGGAACAGTTCTGGATCCAGAAGAGTTTTATGCCGCAGCTCAATGTCCGTATGGGACATATTGTAGTTCCCGTCGGCGGCCTGAACAATGCCCACGAACCGCTCAACTTTTTCACTGTCTACAGGCCCGAAGGCGAGGCGACAGTTCTTCCTTCCACCTGGCACGACACCGGAGTCAGCATCTGGGGCACGCTCGGAAGCTGGAAATATGAGCTGCTCGTAGTTTCAGGCCTGGACGCTATGATGTTCGGACGCGACGGTTTCATCAACGGCGGCGCAAACACTCCCTTCAAGTTCCAGGTAGCCAATACCCTCGGCTTCGCGGCGAGGATAGACAAGTCATTCCTCGAAGACCGCCTTAAGATGGGAGTCAGCGGCTACGCCGGGAATACACTACGGAATACATTCCCTTATGAAGCTTTCACCAACGCCAGCCTGGCAGCGGCCAAAGGCACCCTGCTGGTGGCCGCCTATGATTTCAGCTACAAGGGTTCAGGCTGGATCGTCCGCGGCAATGCAGATTACGGCTACCTCAAGAACGCCGGCGTCATAAGCAAATACAAGAGCAGCAAGGGCGCGGCTTCCGGAGCTCCATACGATTCTACACCTGTCGGCGATATGGCTATGGCTTTCGGCTTCGAGGCCGGATATGACCTTCTCAACGGGGTCTCAGACGTCAGGGACAAAGATCAGCAGCTCTACCTGTTCGCCAGATGCGAGTGGTACAATCCGTACGTGGCCAAGAGCGGACAGGGCAGCGCCGATTTTACTGAAAAGATGAGGGTTGCAGCCGGTATCAACTGGTTCCCTATCCCCCAGATTGCAGTGAAGGCGGAATATTCCCACCGCTTCCTGTCTGCACAGTACAACAATGAACCGTCTATATCTATCGGCATAGCATACGCCGGTTTTTTCAATGGAAAATAAAATAACACCTACATACACTATGAGAAGATTTATGAATTTCATTTGCGCGGCAGCAGTTGCTGTAGCGCCGTTCATCCTGGTTTCCTGCAACCCGGAAGACAACACAAAGGAATCTGAGGCTGAAAAGCAGCTTAAGGCAGCAGTGGAAGAGTATGTTCCGGATGTGATATATGAAATATATGGAAATCTCGCGGATGCCACCTCAAAACTATATGACCAGCTCGCGGCTTTCAAGGCCAAGGGGCTCGGCAGTGCAAGCCAGAGCGACATCGACGCCATCTGTGCTACCTTCCTTGACGCCCGCGCCCAGTGGGAAGCAAGCGAAGCTTTCCTTTACGGAGCGGCTACCGTCTACGGCATCGACCCTCATATCGACACCTGGCCGCTCAACAAGGATAAGCTCGCCAAGGAACTCAGCAACGCTGCGGTTATAGCCGACCTTGATGAAGAAGGCGCAAGAGCAGCAGATGAGGTGGGCGTCAGCAACCTGGGCTTCCACGGTATAGAGTTCATACTCTTCCGTGACGGCGCCAACCGCAAGCTTTCAGACCTCAAGGGTAACGAAAAGGATGAAACATTCGCTGCATACAAAGTCAGCGGGGCTGATGAAATCATTTTTGCCACGGCTGTGGCAGAAGACCTGCGCAACTACTGCTGGCAGCTTCAGGCTGCTTGGGATCCGGACGCTCCTGAGGACAGGGTGGAATATGTAGAGGAAGAACTCGAGCTGAACACTGTGATGGACAACGGTCTGACATTCGGTGAGAATATGCTTGCCGCTACAAAGCCCGGCAGTACGATGACAACCTGGCAGAGAGCCGTTTCCACCATCCTGGTGGCAGGCTGCTCGAACATCTGCAACGAGGTGGCGAACAGCAAGATCGCATCAGCCTACTATGCTACTGACCCTGACTATATAGAGTCGCCGTATTCAAAGAAGTCATACACTGATTTCCTCAACAACCTTCTCAGCATCCAGTACAGTCTATACGGCAAGGCCGGTGCTTCTACTCCTTCGAAGGACTGCATAATGAAAGTGCTGGGCAACCAGAAGTACAGCGGTGTGGCTGCTCTCCAGAGTGCTCTTGACGAAGCGGTGAAAGCTCTTAATGCCTGCGTTGCAAGCGGTGTCGCATTTGTGGACGATCCTGATGCAGCGTGCGCTGCGAAGGCTATGGAGACGCTGAACACACTTGACGCCGAACTCAACAAGGCTGCCGATTTTGTTGAAACCCTCTAAAACGATATGGCTATGAAATATCTCAGATATGCTGCATTGACATTGTCGGTTTTCCTGCTGGCGGCTTGTAATCCCAAGGATGAACCGCTGCCTGATAAGAATGAGCCCGATACTAAATATGTCGGTCAGGCTGTCGGCAATTTCTCGGCCGACGAATGGTTTCCCGGCGGACTGCTCGGTACCACTACCAATGTGACCGACGGTTGCTATGAGGATGAGACTCCTGCAGTAGAAGCTCAGGGTCTCTCTTACGAGTTCAACCTCGGAGAGAAATTCTTCGAGCGCAACTACACCGAAAACACCAAGCCTTTCAACGGCCTCGGACCGGCTTCAGTGCGCAAGTCCTGCCTTGACTGCCATCCGGGTTATGGTCACGGCCAGTGGAAAGACAGATACATCGCCAACGGCAGCGCGGCATACGGCAACGGCTATCTGCTGGTGGTCTATCATCCCACCTATGCCGGCAGCAACGACGGTCCGTATATCGCTGAGGTTACCGGTATGCCCCAGACAATGGCTCAGTCTCCGTTCCTGCCCCCGATTGACGAAAAGAAGATCAACATCGTATGGAATGAGATAGGCTCGATGGAAAGCGGGCTTCCGATGACATTCAAGGACGGTGAGAAATATGCTCTGCAGTATCCGACCGTTACTATCCCGGCGAGCGCTTTCAACACCGACCCTGTGCCCGAGAATATCGAGTTCAGGCTTGAAAGCACCATCGGCATCACCGGCACCGGCCTTATAGACGCGATCCCCACCGACAGCATCGTTGCCCAGTACGCAAAAGAGGCCGCCTATTTCAGGTCAGCCGGACTTGAAGTCAGTGAATATCTCAATCCCAACTACTGGGACAAAGGAGCACAAAAGATGGCCGCAGGCGCTTATTACACGAATTTCTATACAGACGGCATCCTTGCAGACGGCACTAAGACCTCCAAGGCCGCCGGAGATTACAAGACCCTCAAGCGCTATACCTACGCTCTGACCAGAGGCAGCCTGCAGGACGGAGCGGGAGCCAATGCCATCTGGAACATCACCAATGTGTCCCGTCCGGACAGGCCATATCTCTACACTACCAATGCGTGGGCAAGCGCAATGAGCAAGAACAAAGATGTGATAGCTTCCATCAAGGCTTCCGGCAAGAATTCTCCCTATTATGTGGATGTAAACGGTGACGGCAAGGTTACCGATGAGGAGATAGCCGAGGCAGTTTATGAACTTCTGCGTCCGGGTACCAACCAGTTTGACAATAATTATCATAACTTTGAACCTGAGATGACAGCCGACCAGAACTACGCCTTTATGGTATGGCACCGCGGCCTTGCAATTCCGCGTGCCCGCAATCTCAACAAAGAGAGCGTCCAGAGAGGCAAGAAAGTCTTTATGGAACTGGGCTGTGCATCGTGCCACCGTCCTTCGTGGACTACCAAGGATGACAACTACTGGGCACCGGCGATGTATGAGGGCAAACCCCTGCCTCGCTATGCAGACCAGAAGATTTATCCCTATTCGGACTTCGTACAGCACAAGCTGTATATGAAGAACGACATTCACGGCAGCTGGTGCCGCACTACACCGCTCTGGGGTCGCGGACTTTCGGCCCAGGAGACCGGCCGTGGCGACAGGCTGCACGACAACCGTGCCCGCAACGTGGTCGAAGCCATTATGTGGCACGGATACAGCAAGAAGAGTCATTCCTATTCTGCTGCAGAAAAGTTCTACAACCTCAGTAAGGAGGACAGGGACGCCGTAGTGGAATTTATCAACTCAATTTAATGAAGAACAAGACACTCAAGTTACTATCATTCGGAAGTATGGCGGTTATCATCATTGCGATGGTGGCTGCCACTTTCGTTGAGAAAAGCCGCGGCACGGACTTCTCGTTCAGCCTCGTGTATCACAATCCGGCATTCATTGCATTATGGGCCATAGCTGCCGTCTCAGGGCTTGCGCTGCTGTTCAAACGCGGCGTCAAGGCCTTCTTTACGGTATTGCTCCACTGCGCGATGGTCATAATGCTCATCGGTGCGCTGGTGACCCACCTTTTCAGCCAGGAAGGTATGATCAGTCTCGACAAGGGAGTCCCCAATTCTACCGTGGTCACTGACAGCGGAAAGAACATAGAACTGCCATTCACCATGACCCTGCAGGAGTTCGAGATCGAGCGCTATCCAGGCTCAATGGCACCGTCAGACTACCGCAGCCTTGTGAATCTGGACGATGGCAGCCAGTTGGAAATCTCGATGAACAACATCGGCAAGCATATGGGCTGGAGGATGTACCAGGCCGATTATTCCGATGACCTTCAAACTTCAATCCTGGCGATGAGCAAGGATGTCTGGGGCGTCGGTATTACGTACACCGGTTACCTCCTGCTGCTGGTTGCGATGCTGGGCTTCTTTTTCCAGAAGGACAGCCAGTGGCGTGCAGCCCTGCGCAAGGTGACGGCGGCTGTGGCGCTGGTACTTCTGCCTTTGTTCTCCCAGGCGGCTGGCAATGTTCAGCGGCCCGTGGCCCCGAAGGAAGTGGCGAAAGAGATTGGCGAACTGTATGTCTATTACAATGACCGTATCTGCCCTCTGCAGACTCAGGCGCGCGACTACGCGCTTAAGGCCTACGGCAAGGCTTCAGTGGACGGCTACACTGCCGAACAGGTGATGACCGGATGGATGTTCTGGTACGACGAGTGGCAGGACCGGCCCTTGAAGGTCAAGGCAAAAGAAATCGGAACGTCCAAGGAGAAGGAGAAATACTCAGTCCGGGACAATGCTGCGTCGGGAGCTGCGTTCAAGCTGTTTCCCCTGCAGGCCGCCGACAACATCAGGTGGTTCGGCAGCGAAGACAGACTGCCTGAGATGGAAGCGGGAGAAGAAGCTTTCATCCGCAGCAGCCTCAGCCTGCTCCGCGAGGAAGCCCGCTCCGGCAACTGGGACGAAGTCAGCCGCATCGTCGGCCAGATAAAGAAATATCAGGAGAAGAACGCAGCGTCAGTCCTGCCGTCCGCTGCGAAGGTCAAGGCAGAAAGGGCCTACAATGCCATCTGTCTGCCCAAGGTGCAGTTTATGCTCTCCATCACTCTCGGCATCATAATGTTCGTGCTGTCGGGCATCTGGCTGTCCAAAGGCAGGAAGACGCCCGCGAAGCTGGCAAGGGCGCTTGCAGTAGTGTCCTGGCTGCTGTTCGCCTATCTGACGGCAGTTCTGGCCCTGAGGTGGTTCGCCTCCGGACATATGCCGTTCACCGGCAGCTATTGCGTGATGATGCTAATCGCCTGGTTCTCTACTCTCGCGATGTCTCTGCTCTACAAGAAAATGCCGCTTCTGCAGCCTCTGGGCTTCCTGCTGGCCGGCTTTACTATGCTTATGGCCACGATGTCGAGTGCCAATCCCCGCCTGACTCACCTGATGCCGGTGCTTCAAAGCCCGCTGCTTTCGATTCACGTTCTCAGTATGATGATATCCTACACTCTGCTGGGCCTAGCGATGCTGAACGGCATACTCGGCCTCATAGTGAAAGGTCGCGAGGCGAAAGAAAACCTGCAGAACCTCAGCAAGGTGATTGTGACTCCGGCTGTCTTCCTGCTCACTTTCGGCACCTTCCTCGGAGCTGTGTGGGCCAACATCAGCTGGGGCTCATACTGGGCCTGGGACCCGAAGGAAAACTGGGCGCTGATAACGCTGCTGGTGTATGCGTTCTCGATTCACGGCACTTCCATCAAGGCGTTCCGTAATCCGACGTTCTACCATATCTATATGATAGTAGCCTTCCTGTCCGTGCTGATAACCTATTTCGGAGTTAATCTCATCCTGGGCGGAATGCACAGTTACGCTTAATGGCCCCCTCCCTTTGTCCTTGTCCGGAGTCTTTTGTATCTTGCAGGGATTTTCGACAGACAAAGCGATGATTGATTTCAACATCTCAGAAGAAGGCCGCTACAAGGTGCTCTCCAGCGAATATCTGCTCAGGGAGGGACCGTGGATGACTGTGCGCCGCGACTGCGTGGAACTGCCGGACGGCCGCCGCAATCCTGCATATTATGTCCTTGAATATCCCGACTGGGTGAATGTGATCGCCCGCACCGCCGACGGGCTTTTCGTGATGGAGAAGCAGTACCGTCACGGACTGGGCATCACTGAATACGAACTTTGCGCCGGAGTGATCGAAGAAGGGGAGGAGCCTCTAGCCGCTGCCAAAAGGGAACTGATGGAGGAGACAGGCTATGCCGGAGGTGAGTGGAGGGAGATTATGACGCTCTGCGCCAATCCGTCTTCCCAGAACAATCTGAGTCACTGCTTCCTCGCTACCGGAGTGGAGAAGGTCGGCGACCAGCATCTCGACCCCACTGAGGCCATCGAGCCGGTGCTTATGACTGTCGACGAAGTGCGGCAGCTGCTGCAGGGCGGCTATTGCAAGCAGGCCCTGATGACTGCGCCGCTCTGGCGTTATTTTGCTGAAAACCATTTATTATAAG
>JAGCZI010000111.1 GCA_017960085.1 Bacteroidales bacterium | reverse complement strand
TTGCAAGGCAGGTGTGATGATTACGGCTTCGCACAACCCCAAGGAATATAACGGATATAAAGTGTTCTGGGAGGATGGAGCCCAGGTTACCGCCCCTCACGACACCAGCATCATCGACGAAGTCAACAAGATCGAAGATCCCTCACAGGTTAAGTTCGCTCCCGAAGGAGCTCCCAAACCGATTATGATCGGCAAGGAGGTTGACGAAGCTTTCTTCGACGCAGTCCTCTCGCTTATGGTGACTCCTGAGGCAGTGGCCCGCCACAAAGACATAAAGATAGTCTACACTCCTCTCCACGGCACCGGCATCAAGACCGTTCCCGTAGTAATCACCAGGATGGGCTTCGAGAATCTTTATATTGTTGAGGAACAGGCTATCGGTGACGGCAATTTCCCGACCGTGGTTTCTCCCAACCCTGAAGAGCCTACCGCAATGAAGATGGCGATGGACCTGGCCGGCAAGGTGGGTGCAGACATCGTGCTCGGCACAGACCCTGACGCTGACCGTATCGGCCTGGCTGTCCGTGACGACAAAGGCGAGCTGAAACTCCTGACCGGCAACCAGATCGTAGAGATCCTCACCAAATATCTGCTCGAGAGATGGAAAGTCCTCGGCAAACTGACAGGCAAAGAGTATATGGTCACCACAATCGTGACCACCGAGATGGTTTCCGCCATCTGCGAAGATTACGGAGTGGATCTGTACAGGGTTCTCACCGGCTTCAAGAATATCGCAGAGATAGTCCGCAACAACGAAGGCAGCAAGACCTTCATCGGCGGCGGCGAGGAGAGCAACGGCTACAACGCAGGTGAGTTCGTGCGTGACAAGGATTCAGCAGTCAGCTGCGGCCTCGTATGCGAATGCGCTGCCTGGCTGGCCGAAAGGGGACAGACCCTCTATGGCTTCCTCCAGGAAATTTATGCTCAGTACGGTCTCTACACTGAAAAGCTCATCTCTGTAGTACGCAAAGGCAAGGAAGGTCTCGAGCAGATCAAACAGATGATGGTCGATTATCGCAACAACCCTGTCAAGGAGCTTGCAGGATCTCCCGTAGTGAAGGTCATCGACTACCTCGACACCGAGAAGACAGGCCTTGCCAAGTCAAATGTGCTCCAGTTCTTCAGCGCTGACGGCAGCAAGGTTTCAGTAAGGCCTTCGGGCACCGAACCCAAGATCAAGTTCTATTTCGGAGTAAAGGGTGACAACCCCGCAGCCAAGCTGGACGCTCTGGTAAAGCAGTTCGCAGTATAAGCTAAACCAGGTCGGCAAAGTCTGCGCCCACATACTCTTTCAGGTCCTGGGGGTTGATTCCGATCTGATGCCCCACCTGACCGGCGCTGACGAAAATGCCGTCATACAGAGTCGCAGACTCTTCGATAAAAGTTTTGAAGGGCTTCTTCATTCCGATGGGAGAACATCCTCCGTGGATGTATCCCGTAAGAGGGAGAAGCTCTTTCTGTTTTATCATCTGGATGCTCTTGACTCCTGCGGCCCTGGCTGCCTTCTTGAGGTCCAGGGAGCAGTTGACGGGTATTACGAAGACAAAATGCTGGCTCCCGTGGCCGCCAGTACCGACGCCTCCGTCTGCTTCTGTCACAAGGGTCTTGAATACCTGTTCGGGGTTTTCTTCGAGGGCCTGGGCCACCAGCATCCCGTCCGTAGTGGAAGGGTCATAGCTGCGGGTGATGAAATCAATGCCTGCCGCAGTGAGCAGGCGCATTACATTGGTGGTCTGAGCCATTGGTTGACAGAAGGCTAAATGTGCTTGATGTAGGCCCTGCGCCGCTTGACAAGCTCGTGGTCAAAGGACTTCCACAGAGCCTGGATGCTGTGGTTGGTCTCAAGGTTTGCGTTAGTTTCGCAATACTTGAAGCCTTTCTTCTTGGCGTAAGGGAACACGCTGCTGACCATCAGGGCGTTGAGACCCTTGCCCCGGAATTCGGGACTTACGCCGACCAGCAGGAATTCGATGGTATCGTCGTATTTCAGGTAGAGCGCTTTGACCAGATGCCACCAGCCGAAGGGGAAAAGTTTCCCTCTTGTTTTCTGTATTGCCTTCGCCAGTGACGGAATCATAATAGCGCAGCCTACCATATTGCCATCCTTGTCGTAGATGGTAGGGAGCAGGTTGACGTCGACGAAAGGGATGTAGTTCTTTATGAGGTTGTCGACCTGTGCGTCGTCCAGCTGTGAGAAACCGTAAAGTTTGGCGTAGCAGCCGTTGAGGAGCTTGAAGATGTCCTTGGCTCCGTTCTTGAAAAGGTCGCGGTTGTTCTTGAAAATCCTGAGGTGAAGGTCGTAACGCTTTGCGACGACCTCTGCAAGGCGGGCGAATCTCTCTGTCTCTTCCGGCATTGTTATCCGGTATTCCACCCAGTCCACGCTCTTTTCGAGACCGTAACGGTCGAAGTACTGGGAGTAATAAGGGTAGCAGAAGGCGAGGGACATCGTACTCATCTTGTCGAAGCCTTCGACAAGACAGCCTTCGCGGTCGTAGTCGATGAAGCCGATGGGGCCTTCCAGGCCATCCATCCCTCTCTCTTTGCCCCAGGCTACAACTGCATCCAGCAATGCCTTGCACACTTCGTAATCATCGATGAAGTCAATCCAGTTGAAACGTACGTCATTTGTCTTCCAGGTCGCATTTGCCCTGGGATTGATCAGCGCCACCACGCGTCCGGCCACCTTGCCGTCCTTATAAGCCAGAAAGGGCTGGCATTGGCAGAAGGAAAGAGCCGGGTTGGTCGTCAGGCTGGCCTTTGTGTCCATAGCCAGCTCAGGGACATAATAGGGATTATCCTTATAGAGATCGAGCGAAAAGTTGATGAACTTTCTCAGTTGCTTCTTCGTTTCGACAGGAACTATCTTTACGCTTGAAGTTGAGGTCATAGGGTTTAGGTTTTAGTTGCGCAAAGTTAATAAATAGAGAAAAAAAACTAAATTTGCTGGACTAAAGTGTAACAAAAGCAAATCATTATAACCTAAACTATTGAATATGAGTCTTTTGTCTGATAAACTGGCACAATATACCTTGCCTAATGACTTAAAAGACAGGGGTATCTATCCTTATTTCAGGCCTATTTCCAGTGAGCAGGATTGTGAAGTGATAATCAACGGACGGAAGGTACTGATGTATGGTTCAAACAGCTATCTCGGACTTACCAATCATCCCAAGGTGAAAGAAGCGGCTATCGAAGCCGTCAAAAAGTACGGCACAGGCTGCGCAGGCTCCCGTTTCCTCAACGGCTCCCTTGATATACACGAAGCCCTTGAGGCTCGTCTGGCCAAATTCGTGGGCAAGGACGAAGCAATCATATTCTCTACTGGTTTCCAGGTTAACCTCGGCGTAGTTTCGTGTCTTACCGGCAGGGAAGACTACCTCCTCATCGATGAGAGAGACCACGCTTCAATCATCGAAGGCAGGCGCCTGAGTATGTCTAACATATTCAAGTTCAAGCACAATGATATGGACCATCTGGAGAAGATGCTCCGTCGCTGCCGCCCGAGCAAATTGAAACTGATAGTAGTAGACGGCGTTTTCAGTATGGAGGGAGACCTCGCTCCCCTCAAACAGATGGTAGAGCTGGCCAAGAAATACAAGGCATCCATAATGGTGGACGAGGCTCACGGTATGGGCGTCTTCGGTCCCAACGGCCAGGGCCTTTGCTATGCAGAAGGTGTTACTGACGACATAGAGCTGATTATGGCTACGTTCAGCAAGTCTTTCGCATCGCTCGGCGGTTTCATCGCCTGCAACCACGATGTCGCCAATTTCATACGCCACAACGCCCGCTCATATATCTTCAGCGCAAGCGCAACTCCCGCAGCCATCGGTGCAGCCAATGCGGCTCTTGACATAATGCTGTCGGAACCCGAGCGTATCCAGCATCTGTGGGATCTGACCAATTATGCAATCAAGGGGTTCAAGGATATGGGCTGCGAGATAGGCAACACTTCAACCCCTATCATCCCGCTGTTCATCCGCGATAACGAGAAGACATTTATGATCACCCAGGACTTGCTGGCAGAAGAGCCTGTAGGCCTTTTCGTCAATCCTGTAGTGGCCCCTGCGGTTCCTCCCCAGGACACCCTCATCCGCTTCTCACTTATGGCGACACATACCCAGGAGCACGTAGACTATGCCCTGGATAAGATCCATAAAGTTTTCAAGAAATACGGAGTAATCTAAAATGGCATCGACCAAAGTCAATGTCGTGCTGGTAACGGGCGGAAGCTCGGGTATCGGCGCGTCCATCGTCCGGCTGCTCAGCAATGCTGGAATGCACGTCTGGGCCGGCTCCCGCCGCGGCACGCTGGAAGACGGCTCGCTGGCGAACGTGACCCCCCTCGTAATGGATGTGAATGATGAAGCCAGCATCAAGGCTGCCATCGATAAAATACTGGCTGCCGAAGGACATATCGATGCAGTCGTGTGCAATGCAGGCAACGGCATCGCCGGAGCCATCGAGCAGACGACGGTGGAGGAGGGGAAGTATCAGTTCGAGACTTGCTTCTGGGGTGCACACCGCACCATCAGGGCCGTCCTCGAGCCTATGCGTGCCCAAGGCTTCGGACGCATCATCACCATCTCATCAGTGGCAGCCGTTGTCCCCATTCCGTTCCAGGCTTTCTACAGCGCAGTCAAGGCTTCCGTGCTGATATACACCAAAGCCCTGCGGCTTGAACTCAAGCCTTTCGGCATCCAGTGCTGCAGCATCCTTCCCGGTGATACCAAGACCGGCTTCACTGCCGCCCGCAAGTTTGTGAAAGCCTCTGACGACGAGGGCTCAGTCTACTTCAAGAAGACAAAAGAGTCAGTCGGCCGTATGGAGCACGACGAACAGAACGGTATGAATCCCGACAAGATCGCCAAGGCTGTCCTCAGGCAGCTGCAACGTCGCAAGATGGCTCCCACTTCGACCCCGCGTATCGACTACAAGGCTATCGGCCTTCTGGTGCGCCTGCTTCCGACAAGGCTGATGCTCTGGATAGTTGGGAAAATATATTAAGACTGACTTAAGGATAAAGAAAAGACCGGTTGATAAACCGGTCTTTTCTTTTGTCTGGTTGGCAGTGTCGGTTAGAATCCACCGCGGAATCCACCGCCGCCGAAGCCGCCCATTCCGCCGCCGAAGCCACCACGTCCGCCGCGTCCGCCGCGTCCGCCGCCCCAGCCGCCGCCGAAGCCGCCGCCACGCTGGCCACCGAAGGTGCCGAAGCGGTAGGTGAAGCTTACAAGGAAGTAACGACCGAGAGTGTTGGTCCTGCTTGTGAGGTCGTAGTTGTCAGTAATCTGCTTGCTTATGCTCTTCTGCTGGTTGAGGATATCGTTCACCTGAAGTGAAACTGTTGCCCTGCCGCCGAGGATGGTCTGGAGGATAGATGCGTTCCAGATGAGTTTCGGCTCATTGTATCCTTCTGCATAACCATTGTAGAAGTTGTAGCTTGCGTCGGTTACGAAGTTGGTCTTGCCGTTGAACATCGTAGCATTGAAGCTTGCTGTCACTGCGTTGTCCCAGGTCGGCTTGACATTGGCCGTAGTGATTGAGTAGAATGACTTGCGGTAGTTGGTGCTTCCACCGATGATTGCCTCGATATAGTCGTTGCGATAGGTGAAACGGAGGGTCTCGCTGATGTTGAGAGTGTTGTAGATGTTCTCGTCGTAGTTGGCCTTGTTGAGGTAAGAAGTCGCTGAGTTAGGATCCAGTTTGTCGGGAATACCTACGTATGATACAGAACTTGAGAACATCGCATTGGTGAAGGTAGATATAGAGAAGTTGCTTCTCATAATCGGAGAGTTAAAGGTGAAGTTACCGTTGACTGAGTAGCTTCCGCGACCTGCGTTCATAGGAACTGAGTAGGTCACACCAGTCTGGGGTACTGTCCAGCTTCCGTTCACGATGCCGTCCTTGGTATAGTTACCGCCGATACGTGCGTTGAATGAAGAGAACTTGGCGGGATTGCTCTTGAAGAGTTCAGCGCTAGCATTGTGGGTGAATGAAGGGGTCAGACCGGGGTTACCGCGGTTGATGCTCAGAGGGTTCGTGTTGTCTTCAACAGGGTTCAACTGGTTTACGCTGGGCTGTGAAGTACGACCCTGATAGTTGATCCTGAGGTCGCTGTAGTCGCTGATTTCGTACTGGATACGGGCGTTAGGCGACCAGTTGAGCACGTTCTGGGGGATCGTGGTAGTCGTGCCGTTATAGGTAGTCTTGCTTTCACTCTTGCTCGGGATGACTGAAGCTCCGACAGAAAGGGTCAGTTTGTCGGTCTGCCTCATAAGGTTCGCACCGATGGTCTGTTCCAGGCTGTTGTTGATTACCTCATTTGAATACATAAGATCCTTGACGGTGTAGTTGCCAGATGCATCCTTGTTCCAGGTATCTTTTGTAGACACGCTGTTACGGTAATTGATGTTGTAGTTGGCCTGCAGGAAGAAGTCGCTTCCGAGGTACTCGGTGAAGGTGAGCCTGCTGCCGATGTTCTGTGAATTGCTGAGCTGGTTGTAGAACTGGTCTACAGCTGAGATGCTGTCAAGGACGTTGTTGTGGTAGATATTGGTGATTGACTGGTTGAAACCGTCAGTGTTGTTCTTGGACAGACTGTAGTTTACATTCAGGGTGAGAGAACGTCCAGCCTTGCCGAGCCTCTGGCGGAACAGGAAGCTGCCGCTGGTTGACAGAGAGCTGTTGTCTCCAAAGTTCTTGGTGTAACCGTCGTTGACCTTGGCTGTGCTTACGCTGCCGTCCTTGTTTCCGTTGTCAGTTATGAAGTCTGACTGCTGGAGGAAGTCTCCGTAGCTGTAGCTGATCTGCGGCTCGAACACGATAGAAGTGTTCTCTGTGATGTCCCATTCGAGACGGACGCTGCCGCCGTGTGAGTTCTGGGTAGTCTTGTTTGTTTCTGCCTCGTCGCTGATGATCGATGTGCCGTTCTTCAAGAAAGTGATTTTGTGCGACTGGCTTTCGACCAGGTTATTGTTTCCGCTGAAGCGGTAGTTGCCTGCGAGTTCGTTGTCTTCGCCCCAAGTGTGGCTGGCATTGAGACCACCCATATATGTGGTCCTGATACCGCCGCCGCCCATACCGCCTCGTCCGCCGCCACGGCCCATTCCGCCGCCCATCATTCCGCCGCCGCCGCCGAAGCCCATATTGTTGGCGTTGTTGCCGTTACCGATCAGGGCGATCTGGTCGCTTGAGCCGAAGCGTGCAATCATCGCATTGCCGTTGAAACGGACGTCGTTGACATCGCTGAATGACTGGCCGTCAGGGATTTCATTACCTAAGCGGAGGTCGCTTCCGACACCGGCTGAGAGGTTGCCGATCCAGCCGTTCATCATACCCTGCTTCACTCCGACGTCGATTACGTATTCTTCACGGCCGTCGTTGATGCCGGTGAATTCAGCCTCTTCTGACTGTTTCTCGAGCACTTTCACCTTCTCGATGATCTTTGCGGGGATATTCTTGACAGCCAGCTGAGGGTCATCCATAAAGAATGTCTTGCCGTCGACGGTAATCTTGTTGATGGTCTTTCCGTTGGCAGTGATGGTACCGTCGCTGCTCACTTCCACGCCGGGGAGCTTCTTGAGCAGTTCGTACAACATATCGCTGTCAGTGGTCTTGAAAGCGGCAGCGTTGTACTCGATGGTATCCTTCTTTATTATTATGGGGTTTCCGACATCGGTGACGGTAGCACCTTCGAGGTAGGTAACCTCGACTTTCATCTTGATGGTGCCGAAGTCGATGTCTTTGTTGGTGACCTCAATTTCGTTTGTGTAAGCCTGATAACCGAGCAGCTCGCACTTGAATGTATATTTACCGGGTTTAACTTTCTTTACTTCAACCGCTCCCTTTGTATCGGTAAGTGCATAGGAAGAGGTTTCTTTCTTTTCTTCATCATAGATGCTCACGGTTGCGAATTCTACCGGAGCACCTGTCTCTTCGTCAACGAAGATCGCTTTGAGATTGTACCTTTGTGCATTTGCAAGACCTGTGGAGAAGAATAGTACACAGACAGTTGCAATGAGAAATCTGAATTTCTTAGACATAATTGATTGTTGCTGTAATTTTCTTTTGCCTTCTTAGACTATCGTAAAGGCCAAAAGTTAAAAAGGGAGTCAAGATTTTTTCACCCTTTCTGAATGCATTTCGACAAACTGCTTCCAGTTGGTGGCAGCGCCCTCGTCCCTGAGGGGATTTGTAAGCTGGTAGAAATGGCACATTGCTATCGCTACCGCATCGGATGCGTCGAGATGCTTGATGTCAAGCTTTACGTCCATAGTCCTTTCGACCATAGCCTTGACCTGTTCCTTGGATGCTGCGCCCTTGCCGGTGATGGCCATCTTGATTTTCCTGGGCGCGTATTCATATACCGGTATCTGGCGGGAGAGGGCGGCGGAGATTGCGGCGCCCTGGGCCCTTCCGAGTTTCAGCATCACCTGGGGGTTCTTGCCGTAGAACGGAGCCTCGATGGCGATGTCGTCGGGGGCATATTTGTCCATCAGCTCACCGGTTTCGCGCAGGATGTGCTCCAGCTTTGTGAAGTGATCCTTGACCTTGCGAAGGTCGACCACTCCCATATCTACCAGGTGGACGCTGTTGGCATCAACGAGAATGACCCCGAAGCCCAGCAGATTGGTTCCGGGGTCAATTCCCATTATTATTCGCTGTGAGGCACGCATCAGTCGATGATGTCAAAACCTGTGTAGGGACGCAGGGTTTCGGGGATGACGATGCCCTCAGCTGTCTGGTTGTTCTCGAGCAGGGCAGCCACGATGCGCGGAAGTGCGAGGGAACTGCCGTTGAGGGTATGGGCGAGGGTCATCTTGCCGTTAGCGTCCTTATATCTCAGTTTGAGCCTGTTGGCCTGATATGATTCGAAGTTGGAAACCGAGCTGACCTCCAGCCAGCGTTTCTGGGCTTCTGAATAGACTTCGAAGTCGTAAGTGATGGCAGATGTGAAACTCATATCGCCGCCGCACAGACGGAGGATGCGGAAAGGCAGGCCAAGGCTGGTGACGAGCTTCTCTACGTGGGCCACCATCCCGTCGAGGGCTTCGTAAGACTTCTCGGGGAGGCTGAGCTGGACGATTTCCACCTTGTCGAACTGATGGAGCCTGTTCAATCCGCGGACATCCTTGCCGTAAGAACCGGCTTCGCGGCGGAAGCAGGGAGTGTAGGCAGTCATCTTAACGGGAAAGTCTTTCTCCTGGAGGATGACGTCACGATAGATGTTGGTGACAGGAACTTCGGCAGTGGGCACAAGGTAGTAATTGTCGACTGTGGCGTGGTACATCTGGCCTTCCTTGTCGGGAAGCTGGCCGGTGCCGAAACCTGAAGCTTCATTGACCAGTACGGGCGGCTCTACTTCGAGATAGCCGGCTGCTGTGTTGAAATCAAGGAAGTAAGAGATGAGGGCTCTCTGGAGTCTGGCGCCTTTACCCTTGTATACGGGGAATCCGGCTCCGGTAAGTTTCACTCCGAGGTCGAAATCGATGATGTCGTATTTCTTTGCGAGTTCCCAGTGGGGAAGGGCGTCGGGGCCGAGATCGGGGATTTCACCAATCTGCTTTACCACGACATTGTCTTCGGCAGTCCTGCCCTGAGGCACTTCTGCGCAGGGGAGGTTGGGCAGGAGCACGAGCAGGTCGTTCTGCTGCTTGCTGCAGTTGTCCATCTGCTCTTCAAGGGCCTTTGAACGCTCCTTGAGACCTGCAACTTCCTGTTTGATATTGTCGGCGGCCTGTTTGTCGCCTGCCTTCATCAATGCTCCGATCTGGGCAGAGAGGGACTTCTGTGACGCCAGGCAAGCGTCAAGCTCAGTCTGGAGGGAGCGCCTGCTGCGGTCGGCTTCAAGTATCTTATCTACAATCTCGCGAGCGTCAAAATGTTTGACGGCAAGCCTTTCTACAACGAAATCGGGCTGTTCGCGAAGGAGTTTAAGTGTCAGCATCGTATAGTGTTTTTAATCAAGCCGCAAATATAATCAAAAAAGGCGTGTTTATAGTGGTTGTGTGAAGCAGCTTGCGTGGAAAAGCAGTTCCCCGTCATCGGTTTCTTTCAATTCATTGCGCTGGAAATACCCTTCGGCAGTCGAGCTGCAGTCGGTAGGGATGAACAGGTCCTGAGTGAAACAGTCAATCACCTGTATCGAGGTCTCGCGGATGAAGCCGCAGACCCAGTAGGCGTCTATCTGGTCGGGGACGTCAATCTCGTGCAGTCCGCTGTAGACGGGATCTCCGCCGAAGCAGATTACTACAGGCAGCCGGAAAGTGGCGTTGAGGATGTCTTCCCTCAGCTTGTCGGCGGCGCCGGCTTTTATCGCAAGCGTGTCCTTGCCGCATACTCGCAGACTGATCCCACTCATCCGGTACAGGCCCTTGAGCGGCTCTTTCCATATCAGGGCGGCGCTTTCGGCCTGAGCGACGGCAGTCTGGCTGAAATCTACGTTGTACTTGACAGAGTGATGGCAGAGCGGCTGCTTTTTCACGGGCTTGACCTTGAAGTCGTTGCCCAATGTGTCGGCAATGTATTGCCTGATGCGTCCGTCAGCTTCCGGAATGAATGATTCGATAGCCTTATAGTTCATTGTTCTCCAATATGTCACATAACATCTGCACGGTGTTGTTTTTTGCTTTCACCCGCTTGTCCTTGTCCTGCTGG
>JAGCZI010000110.1 GCA_017960085.1 Bacteroidales bacterium | reverse complement strand
GTTCGCAGAGGAGTTGCCCGGCCGGGATTTTGGGCGATTTCCCGGCCGAACGTTCGCGGAAGAGTCACACGGCCGGGATTTTGGGCGATTTCCCGGCCGAACGTTCGCGGAGGAGTTGCCCGTCCGGGATTATGGGCGATTTCCCGGCCGACTTACTCCAAAATCTGGAAGGATCTGTCCCAAGTTGACAGGGGCCTAAACAGGAAAGCAGAGGGCCGAGGGCTGCTCTGCCTCTCGGCGGTACTCTGTGCAATTACAAGCGCTTCGACACAGAGTGCGCACTTTGCAAATCACGGTCGTTACTTTTTCATTAACTTAGTAGGGTCAAACTTGAAATTATGCGAACCAGTTCATTTTTTGTGGCCGTGGCGATTGCCGTGGCGCTTGTCGGGTGCAAGCCTGCCAATCCTGTTCTCGACATTGAGGGAGGAAAGATCCAGGGTGTCGAATCTTCTGTCAAAGGTGTATATATCTATAAGGGTATTCCTTATGCTGCTCCGCCTGTCGGTGACCTGCGCTGGAAGGAACCGCAGCCGGTGATTCCCTGGGACGGCGTAAAGATGGCTGATACTTTCGGTCCCGGTGCGATGCAGGCCAAGCACGACTCCAGCAATCCCTGGACCAGCGAATTCTACTGGGAGGACCCGGAATTCAGCGAGGACTGCCTCTATCTGAATGTCTGGACTCCGGCCCCGGGCAAGCCTGAAAAGAAACTGCCGGTGGCTATGTGGATCCACGGTGGAGCCTACACCGGAGGCTGGGGCTACGAGCCTGAGTTCGACGGTAAGGTATGGGCCGAGAAAGGCGTAGTGCTGGTGACCATCAACTACCGCCTCGGAGTCTTCGGCTTTATGTGCCATCCGCTGCTGACCGAAGAGAGCCCTCATCACGTGTCAGGCAACTACGGCATCCTTGACCAGATAGCCGCACTTAAGTGGATTCACGCCAATATCGCAGCGTTCGGCGGGGACCCCGACAACATAACTGTCTTCGGCCAGAGTGCCGGCGCTGGCAGCGTCAAGACTCTCGTCGCTTCGCCGCTGACCGGCAATCTCATAAAGAAGGCTATCATCCAGAGCGGCGGCGGAGTCAACGTGCGCCCGGCCGGAGCGCCTGCCCCCACCCAACCGTCGATAAATCAGATGACGATGATCGGCGAGGCCTATAAACACGGTCTCGACTGGGCAGGCTATGACACCCTGGAGAAGATGCGCGCTGCATCCACCGAAGAGATATTCACGCTGGCGGCCAGATATTCGGCAGCAAACGGCGTCACTGTCCGTCTTTCCACCTCACCCATCATCGACGGCTATGTATCCACCGAAAGTTTCGACAGCGCTGCCCTGGAAGGCCGCATCAAGGATATACCGTATATGATAGGCTACACTAAGGATGATATGGGCAATCCGGAAGAGGGAATCCGCCGCTTCTGCGAGCTGCGTTCCGCAGCCGGCAAGCCTGTCTTCGCCTATCAGTTCGCCCACGAACTGCCGGACGATGCCGCTGGCTCACACGATATGAAGGGTGCCTTCCACTCCTCAGAGCTCTGGTATATGTTCAAGTCGCTGGACCGCGGCGACAGACCCTTCACCAAGGCCGACTGGGACCTCGCCGAGCACGTCGTCAGCTGCTGGACCAATTTCGCAAAGACCGGCGACCCCGGCCTCGGCTGGAAAGCCTACACCCCCGCCGCCCCCGACTTCATGGTCTTCGACCTGACAGCCGACGGCACCGCCGACGCCTCTGCAATGGGCGCTCCGCTGAAGCGGAACTAATTGTACTATTAAGTAAACAGGTCCGGCATATTCTCTCGACGGGAGAAAAACGCACATCCGTCCACGGTAACTGGCCGGGACCTACCCCAAAGGAAGCCGGGACATACACCGATTACAGTCTGAACGCGAGATATGTGATGGGCTTGCCTTCGGCGAGCCACATCTGCTCGTAGTAGGTCTTGACGCAGAGAATGTCGTCAGGATCGGCGGCGCGGCCGCTGCCATAGATGTCAGAGTTGCACTCGAGGATTTCGAGGTTCTGCTCCTGAGCTACTTCAATCGAATATTCGTGAAGAAGGACGCTGTCAGTCTTGAGATGGACGATGGCGCCCTTTTTCGTAAATGCACGGTAGCGGTCGAGGAAAAGGGGAGATGTGAGGCGTTTGCCGGGCTTCTTGGGCTGCGGGTCCGAGAAAGTCAGCCAGATCTCGCTGACCTCGTCAGGTCCGAAGGCCGACTTGATGAAATCGATGCGGGTGCGCAGGAACGCCACGTTCGCCAAACCGTGCTCTGTGGCATATTTCGCGCCCTTCCAAAGCCTTGCACCCTTGATGTCTATGCCGATGTAATTCACCTGCGGATTGCGTTCCGCAAGGGCTACCGTATATTCGCCGCGTCCGCAGCCGAGCTCCAGCACTATCGGATTGTCGTTGTGGAAAACCTCCTCGTGCCAGTGGCCCTTCACCGGGAAATTACCGGCAAGCATATCGTCGGACGACGGTTGCAGCAGACAGCTGAAGGTCTCGTTCTCGCGGAACTTTGCAAGTTTGTTCTTCCCGCTCATCACTTGTTCCTCACAGGATTATAACCGAAGCCAAGCGAATGCAGCCCGGTGTAGCGCTCCGGTCTGGCACTGATGGTCCAGACTCCGGCCTGGGCGCTGCTGACGTTCGTGCGCCAGGTCCATTCGATATTGGCGTTCCAGTTTTGTTCAATGTTGAATTTTGTATAACGGTCACCCTTCGTCTGCGCCTGGGAACGGTACAGAGGGAATACGACAGTGTCGCGATAGGTAAAGCCGGACGGAGAGACAGCCTTGATGAAGAGTTTGACGTGGTCCCTGTCTATCTGGGCGAGGTCGTAGCGGCAGCAGAAAAATGTGTCGTAGGTCAAAGTAGAGTCCATATCGAACTCGAACACGGCTTCCTTGATGCCGTAGGGGTCGAGAACAGCATACTGATAGCTCTCCTGAGGCTTGTTGCAAGCAGTCAGGGCCAGGCAGGCAAGCAGGATGGCAATGCTATTTCTCCTCCCTCTGCCCATTGTTCCTGCGGCCTTTGCGTCTGCGGTTGTTCTTGCGCTTGCTTTCGTCGAAACGGGTGATGCTCTCGTCGCCGGCCGCGCTGACAAAGGCAGTCTCGGTCTCCTTTTCTTCGGCGGCGGAGTTGATGCTCTGCAGGGAATCAGGCTTGCCGCCCTTGCGGTTGATGGCCTGCACCTTGCGGACCTGGTCGATATTGAGAGGGAAAATGTTGGTCAGGCTGTTCTTCTCATAAGAGAACCACATAATGCCGCCCAGGATGTCGGTCTTGACGAGCCAGGCGCTGCCGTCCTTGAATTCGAGAGGATCCTTGACGATGGGGAACTTGCTGCGGGCGTCGAGATATGTGGAAGCCTCGTAGTTGATGCAGCATTTCAGCTTGCTGCACTGTCCGGCCAGCTTCTGCGGGTTGAGGGACAGCTCCTGGCAGCGGGCTGCCTGGGTGTTGATGGAGCTGAAGTCAGCCATATAGCAAGAGCAGCACAGCGGCCTTCCGCAGACTCCGATGCCGCCGATGAGGCCGGCCTCCTGACGGGCGCCGATCTGCTTCATCTCGATGCGGATGCCGAATTCCGCAGCGAAATCCTTGATCAGCTGGCGGAAATCCACCCTTTCGTCGGCTATGTAATAGAAGATAGCCTTGGTGCCGTCGCCCTGGAACTCCACGTCGCCGATTTTCATACTCAGCCCGAGCTTCTCGGCAATCTGGCGGGAGCGGATCATAGTCTTGTGCTCCCTGGCGATGGCCTCCTGCCACCTTTCGATGTCGAGGATCTTGGCTTTGCGGTATATTTTCTTGAATTCGTATGTGGCCGGGTCGATATGGTGGCGGACCATCTGCCGCGCGACGATGGGGCCCTCGAGGGTGATGATGCCTACGTCGTGGCCGTAGGTAGCCTCCACCACGACGATGTCGCCTATTTTGAGGATGAGCCCTGAGGTATTGCGGTAGATGCCCTTGTGAGTGTTCTTGAAGCGCACTTCGAAAAGGTCCTTGCAAGACGCGGAGTTGATGCCGGTAAGCCAGTTGTAGGCCGCCAGCTTCGAGCAGCCCAGACTGTAGTTTATCAGCAGCTCGTTGTCGTCAGTCCTTTCGACGGTGCAGGCTCTGGAACAATCATATATCTTTTTGTCTTCCATTGTCAGATGTAGATGTAAAACCTGTTGCAAAGGTCAACGAAAATCAGCTTCGCGTTGACATTGCTCTCTATTGCGGATATTGCGGTGTCCAGGCTTGCAAGCGCCTTGCTGTAGAAATCCTTATTGATCTGAGCGGCATACCGTCCGAGGTCCTGGTATTCGCCCTGCAAAGCGAATGATATCTGCGGGACACCGTTTGCAAACATAAATATTTTCCGGATATAATTCTCCGCATAGACGCAGAAATCTCTCTGTTTCTCGCGTCCCGGGGTGGTCAGAGCCTCCGCAATGGCCAGCAGCTTGGTGAGATTGTGCTCCAGGGCCGCGTCCAGCAGACTGCGGATGTCCGAAGCATATTCGTCGGAGAGCTCCTCTTCCCGCAGCACTTTCAGGGCGCTGCCATAGCTACCGTGCGAAATGCGGGCGGCAACCATTGCGCGGTCAGCGTCGGCGTTCTCCTCACGGCAGAGGATTTCGCAGATGTCCTCGGGAGTATCAGGCTGCAGGCGTATTATCTGGCAGCGCGAAAGGATCGTGGGCAGCAGCTTGTCGGGCTTGTGGCACACCAGGAAGAAGTACGTCCCCTCCGGGGGCTCTTCCAGCAGCTTGAGAAGCTTGTTGGAAGCTTCTGCATTCATCTTCTCGGCCAGATAGATGATCATCACCTTGAACTCCGACTCGTAAGGCTTGAGGGAGAGCTTAGAGATGATGTCCCTGGCTTCGTGGACCGAGATGTTGCCGGCCTTGTTCTCGAGGCCTAGTGCATCGAAAAGGTCCTGCTCGTCGAAGTACGGGTTGGAGAGCATCAGAGTCCTGAAGCCGTCCAGGAAGTAATCCGAGATGGGATGCTTCTTCTCAGACTCGCCGAGCGACGAGACTGCCGCGACGGGGAACACGAAATGCACGTCCGGATGGATCAGCTTGCCGTGCTTGTGGCAGCTGTTGCACACTCCGCAGCTGTCGCCGCCGCTGCGGTCCTTGCAGTTGATGTATTGGCTGAGCGCCAGCGCATAAGCAATCGCGCCCATCCCTTGTTCCTCGACAAACAGGAGGGCGTGACCCATCTTGCCGCTGTCGACCATTCCGGTCAGGCTGGCTTTCAGGGCTTCATTGCCATGCAGCTGAGCGAACTGCATTATACGGTCATTATTTCCTTTTCCTTGGCAGCGAGCAGCTCGTCAACTTTCTTGGTGAAGGTGTCGGTGTCTTTCTGAACAGTCTCTTCGCTGTCCTTCTCGACGTCCTCGGGCAGGCCTTCTTTCTGAAGCTTCTTCAGAGTGTTGATGGTGTCGCGGCGCACGTTGCGGATGCTCACCTTGGCGGTCTCGCCTTCGTTCTTGGCCTTCTTGACCAGCTCGCGGCGACGGTCCTCGGTGAGGGCGGGAACGTTGATGCGGATGACTTCACCGTTGTTCTGAGGGGTGAAACCGATGTTAGCGTCCATAATGGCCTTCTCGATAGGGGCGATCATATTCCTCTCCCAAGGCTGGATGAACATAGTCTTTGCGTCAGGCACCGAAATGCTGGCTACCTGGGGGATGGGAGTCATATTGCCGTAGTAGTTCACCAAAACGTTGGCAAAAACTGCGGGGTTGGCTTTGCCGGCGCGGTAGGTCTTGAGCTCCTCGTCGAGGTGATGGACCGCGTCCTGCATCTTTTTCTTGCTGTCTTCGAGGACAGCCTTTGCTTTCTCGATCATAATTATTTCGTTTTTATTATTTGTTGCTTACTATGGTTCCGACATCCTTGCCTTCGACCACGAGGGCCTCGAGGGTGCCGGGTTTGGTCATATTGAAAACGATGATGGGCATATCGTTCTCGCGGCAGAGCGTGAACGCCGTGCTGTCCATCACCTTGAGTCCGTCGGCAAGGGCCTTGTCGAAGGTTAGGGCGGTGTATTTCTTTGCGTCCGGGTTCTTGGCCGGGTCGCAGTCGTAGACACCGTCCACCTTTGTGCCTTTCAGCAGGGCGTCAGCCTTGATCTCGCAGGCACGCAGGGCAGAAGCAGAGTCGGTGGTGAAGAAGGGGTTGCCGGTGCCGCCGGCGATTATGGCGACTCCGCCTTTCTCCATAAACTCCACGGCTTCGTCACGCCTGTAGTATTTCGCCATCGGCTCCATAGGGGTCGAGGTGAACACTTCGGCAGGGACGCCGGCCTTCTTGATGAAGATGGACAGCCCTATGCTGTTGATGACTGTTGCAAGCATTCCCATCTGGTCGCCGCGAACGCGGTCGAAACCCTGCTGGGTGCCGGCAAGGCCGCGGAAGATGTTGCCGCCGCCGATAACTATCGCTACCTGCACGCCGCTGCGCACTACTGAAGCGATCTGGGATGCATAAGATGTCAGGATGGGTTCGTCAAGACCCTGTCCGTCCGGCCCGCCTATGGCTTCGCCGCTGAGTTTCAAGAGTATTCTGTTGTACTTCATAGTCCTGTTGTTGCAAACAAACAAAATTAATGAAAAAACTTCTAATTCAACACCTTCATTTCGCAGGCTTTGCAGTCGAAGTCCAGCTGCAGGCGGCGGCCGTTGTTAACGAGGAAGAGCGGCTCCTTGCAGTCCTGGCGCAGAAGCCTGCCGTCGGCCCTTTTCCCGAATTTGGGGCAGAGGCCGAGTTCGTAGCGGATGCAGTAGCGGCTGCGCATCAGCACCCCGTCTTCAGCCTTCCTTTTCTGCGGCGGCAGCGGAGCCCCGGTGGGCTTGAAAGCACTGCGGCCAGCAGCCATTATCTCTGCCATCTTTTCGTCCAGCATCGCGGCCAGCTCCCTGCGGAAGCCGTTCAGCACCGACAGCGGGTAGAAACGCACGTCCGTGTCGTCGACCGACATCACGTGGAAGGAGTAGACCCCCGTGCGCTTGCTCATCTGCCGGCGGATGTTGTCAACCGCGACGGCGATGTTGCGGGCTGGAGGGTAGTTCCCGCTGATGTCGAGGGTGACGGAAGCTCCGGCAGCGCTGACTGCAGTGACGCATCCGGCCGAGAAGTCGACAGTCACGTCGATGATCCGCTCCGGACTGTCGCTGCGCAGCTGCTTTTCGAAAGCGATGTTGTAGTTGCGCCAGATTTCCTGTCCGATGCTGAGCCCTTCGCTGCTTTTGATCTCTATCCGGCGGCCGGTGCAGCGGTCGGCTCGGAAGCCGGTCTGCTCTCCGTTGGCGGACACTGTGCACAGCCCGTCGCCGTTGCTGATGGCAAGGGTGCCGTCGAGTTCTATCCAGCCTTCGCCGACGGCGGTGATCTTTCCGGCATATTCACCTTTCGACTTGGTGTTGTCTCCGGACAGCCAACGGCCTCTTGTGCCGTCGATGTACAGTTCGGTGAAGCCCCTGTTGAAGGTGGCCGGCAGACTGGGGGTGAAGCCGCCTTCGAAGCGGCCGGCAGATGCGCGGCGGAACTGCGGATTGGCAGCTATGAACTTGTCGAGGGCGAGACTGTAGTGCCGCACGACGTTGCGCACGTAGCTTTCGCCCTTGAGGCGGCCTTCTATCTTGAAGGAACAGATGCCGGCCTGCGCCAATTCAGCGATGCGTCCGTCGAGACGGTAGTCCTGCAAGGACAGCAGGGGGTAGTTGCGGACAAGTGTCCTGCCGGAGGCGTCTTGAAGGTCGTAAAGCGAGCGGCAGGCCTGGATGCAGGCTCCGCGGTTGGCACTGCGGTCGGTGAGGTATTCGCTCAGGAAGCACTCGCCGCTGTAGCATACGCACAGGGCTCCGGCCACGAAGAATTCAAGCTCGCAGGAGACTGCTTCGCGGATGGCGCGGATCTGATCGAGAGACAGCTGCCTTTCGAGCACGAGCCTGCGGAAGCCGAGGGCCTCGAGGGCTGCGGCCTGGGCGGGGGTTCGGCACACTGCCTGGGTGGATGCGTGCAGCTCGATGGGCGGCAGATCCTGCTCCAGCAGCCGGTAGTCCTGCACCAGGACGGCGTCCACTCCGGCCTTGTAGAGGCTTCGGATCAGCTCTGCGGCCTGGGACAGCTCGTCGTCGTGCAGCAGTGTGTTGACGGTAGCATAGACCCTCGCCCCAAAGCGGTGGGCATACTGTGAGAGGACGGCAATGTCCTCCACGGGGTTCCCGGCGGCCTCGCGTGCTCCGAAAGAAGGTCCTGCGATATATACGGCATCGGCACCGCAGTCTATTGCTGCAATGCCGATGTCCTTATTTCTGGCAGGAGCTAGTAGCTCGAGCGGTGTTAATTGCATTTGAGGGTTGTGATGTAGTAAGTTGCAGCCTCGCCCCATTTGGCGTCACCTTTGATCTGTTTGAAGTAGCTGCAAGCCTTGCCGTTGTTGCCGGCGCCCATATAGGCAGTACCGATCTGGTAGATGGTCTGGGCCTTGTCGGCAGCCTCAGGATTGAGGGCGAGATAAGCTTCGAAAGCTTCGGCGGCTACCTGATTCTGCTTGAGGCTGAGGGCGGCGGTACCGATGAGCTTCTGGGCGTTGGCGCTGTCGTTGTTCTCAGCTGAGAGCTGGGCGTTCTCGAGCATACCTTTCATATCTTTCTCTTTCTGGCAAGCTACGGCTTTCTTCAGGTAGATGTTGGCGAGCTGCTTCTTGGCATTGGCTTCCTGGCCGTTCTCGGCAGCCTTTGTGAAAGCTTCTACAGCCTCGTCAGCCTTGTCGGCTGCTGCGAGAGCCTGACCCATCCTGAACCACGCTGCACCGTTGGCGGCGTCTTTCTCGACGATAGTCTTGTAAACTTCTACTGCAGCTGCGTAGTCCTTTGCGTTCAGCAGGGCACCTGCCTTTGCATTGAGCATCTGAGGAACGAGTTTCTGAGCCTCTGCAACTACTGCGTCGTTGTTGGCGAAGTCCAGAGCTTTGTCGCTAGCCTTGTTGAAGAAGTCAACGGCTGCGTCGAAATCTTTAGCTTCGGCTTTTTCCTTACCGAGCTGGAGGAGGATCTTGGGAATAGACTCCTTGCAGTTGTTGGCAACTTCGGCGCCTTCCTCTCCGAGAGCGGTGGCCTGTTCCAGAACCGTATTGAATTGAGTGAGGGCACTCTCATAATTCTTTTCATTCAGAGCAGTTGCTGCAGCGTTGAAAGTTTCTACTACTGCTGCGAGATCCTGCGCCATGGCAAAACCGGTTGCAACGAGAGCCACACATAGTGTCAAGAAAAATTTCTTCATAGCAATTTATGTCTTTTTATGGGTTTCGAGAGGTGGGTTATTAAAATAACGTGCCAAAACGACACAAAGATATTAAAAAAAGAAAAAATGACAAGAAGGTCGGGAGCCTCAATTCAGGTCGTCGTTAGCTGCAAGTATCTCTTTGGCACGGTCGTAATCTTCCTCGCGGACGACGATGCGCACGTCGAAACCGGCTACTCCCATACCGAGAAAAGGAAGGTTTTCATTGATGATTTCACATTCAATGCCTTCGTTCTCCAGCAGGCCCTGGACGATGTGGGCCTTGTATATGTCCGGATATTTGGCTACTACTTTCATTTCTGCCGGTGATCAATATTCGTTTTTCGGATGGCTCTGACGATAATTATAATATACGTTGCTGATGAGGCGGGTAGTGTCCCTGATGGGACCGTCCACAAATACTTTCTCTTCTCCTTTGAAAAAAGTGACGGCATCTTCCCACATCCTGGTGAAGCGCAGGTAGCCTTTCTTCTGGCGGAACACCATCTTCTCGTCGTCCTCACTCTCAAGGACGAAGTCGGCATCTTCCATAGTCTTCATTATGACGTCGTGGTAGTCGCTGAACGGGCCGTCGAGGGTGATGTGGTTCTTGCGGAAGCCCAGAGAGGGATATACGGCAGAAATTACTGCGAAAAGGATCGCGATCTGCCACATGGCACCTTCTTTGAAGAGAGTTGCGAAGCTGCTGAGCGGGTGATGCATCACTACACAGAGGATGGCTACGATGATGAGGAACAGCACTGCGAAGTATACCAGATATTTGACTGCTCGGATGAAGTATTTCATGGATTACATTCTTTTTTACAAATTTAGTTAAATTTGCCTTATCAAGGCAACAAATATCATTCAATATGGAAAGGGAAGACAAATTGAGAAAAATAGTCGTGGCGCTCGCTATCGCCGCGGTGCTGCTTGGCGGTGTGCTGGCTTACGTATGGGTGAGCAAGAACAAAATCGTCAATGACCTTAATATAGAGAAGGCCGACCTGACCCAGGAGATGGTCGAACTCCGTCAGGAATACGCCGAACTGCAGACAGCCAACGACACTCTCAATGCCAACCTGCAGATAGAGAGGGAGAAGGTCGACCAGCTCATCGAGCGCTTCCAGCAGACTGAGGCCACCAACAGGGCCCAGATCCGCCAGTATGAGAAAGAGCTCGGCACCCTGCGCAGCATAATGAAGCATTACATCGTCCAGATAGATTCGCTCAACAACCTCAATATGGCTCTGCGCGAGGAGGCTTCCGACGCCCGTCGCGAAGCTGCAGAGAACAGGCGTCAGTACGAAGACCTGCGCTCGACCACCGACGAGTATGCCCGTCAGGTTGCCGAAGGTTCAGTGGTCAAGGGTCGCGGGGTGTCCCTGCACGCCATCAACTCCTCTGCCAAGGAGACCGACCGCAGCAGCCGCACCGAGAAGCTCCGTGCCGATATGTTCCTTATCGAGAACGCCATCGCCAAGAAGGGCCCGAGGAGGGTATACATCCGCGTCAAAGGTCCGGACGGCATATTGCTGACTGCTGACGACAAGCAGCTCTTCACCTGCGACGGAGAGCAGATGATCTACTCTGAGTCCCGCGAGGTTGACTATCAGGGCGAGGAGGTCGAGGTCAGCGTATACTTCGCAAGTCCCCAGCCGTTCACCAAGGGTGTCTACACTGTCGACGCCTACACCACCGAAGGCAAGATCGGTTCTGCCGACCTGCTCCTGAGATAATTGGCAGGGATTTACATACACGTCCCCTTTTGTGCTTCCTTCTGCACTTATTGCGGATTCTATTCCGAGGTCCTGAGAGACGGAGCCTTGCGCGGGCGGTATGTCGCTTCGCTGCGCAGGGAGGCCGCCTCCTGCCGTGACTTTTTCCCCGAAGGTTCTGTGATAAAGACAGTTTATTTCGGCGGAGGGACTCCGTCGCTGCTGTCTCCGGCAGAGTTTTCGGACATCTGTGATGCCCTTGCCGGCTGCTTCGACCTCAGTGCAGTGGAGGAATTCACCGTCGAGGCCAATCCCGACGATGTGTGCAGCGGCGGGGAGGAGTTGCTGCGCTGCTGGAGGGATTGCGGGGTGAACCGCGTCAGCATCGGGGTGCAGTCATTCGACGATGAGCATCTGAGATGGATGAACCGGCGGCACGACGCTGC
>JAGCZI010000109.1 GCA_017960085.1 Bacteroidales bacterium | reverse complement strand
CCAGCCGTCGGTGCTGCTGCCGTCGAACAATACTATTACGTTGGGATCTTCAGCTTCTGCTGATTTTTTCTTGTTCTTGCAAGATGAAAGGGATGCTACTGTGAGCACCAATAATGCTATTGCTAATAATTTTTTCATTGTAATCATAGTTTATTTCGGCATTGCGGGGAGAGAGTATCCGTTGTGATAAGTGTGGCGGATGAGCTCTGCTGCGAAAGCCTGGGCGCTTTCAGCCTCTGTATATTCGTTGTTGAAAGAAGGATGACCGGCCGTGATGGTGAAGCCGTCGCGGATCTTCATCCTGATGGTGTCGTTCGGGGTGATGTTGGTGAACTGCATATTCTCGCCATCCCATTCGAGCTCGCGGTTGAGGCCCTGCAGACGTACTGCAAGAACGCCCATAACCACCATTTCGTTGAGCGGGCCGGCGAATTCGAAGTCAGACACAGTCTTCACACGGCTGTCCGGAGACTCCTTGCAGGCGCGTGCGAAGTCGAGGTGATGGTCCTCGTTGGGAATGTTGCGGGTCATCGTAGGAGCAGGCAGCTCGCGGCCTGAGATCAGCCAGGGGTTGCGTCCGTAGCAGCCGCATACGAGAATGTCTTTTGTTCCGTAGAATATGCAGGCTCCGCCGCCGTCGTTAGGATCCTTTCCTGCGGGCCATCCTGCGGGCAGCTCGGGTTTGAGGCCGCCGTCATACCAGGTAACTTCGACTGCAGGCATTGCAACCTTGGGCATATTGTCGCGGGCCGGGAATTTGAACTTCACGATCTGGGCGTCGGGAGCGCAGTCCACCATCAGGCAGTTGGAGCTGCCCTGCACGGCTGTCGGAGATTTGAGCTTGAGGCCCTGCACGATGGGCTGCATAATGTGGCAGGCCATATCGCCGAGGGCTCCTGTGCCGAAGTCCCACCAGCCACGCCAGTTCCACGGGTGGTAGATAGAGTTGTAGGGACGCTTCTTGGCCGGGCCGAGGAACAGATCCCAGTCGAGGGTCTTGGGAACCTTCTCGACCTTGGTGGGAGTCTCGAGACCCTGCGGCCAGATGGGACGGTCGGTGAATGCATCGACTCTCGTCACTTCACCGATCATACCTGACCATATTGCTTCGCAGATCTTGCGCACGCCGTTGCCTGACGCACCCTGGTTACCCATCTGGGTCGCAACCTTGTTCTTGGCGGCGAGTTTGGTGAGCAGCCTGGTCTCATATACGGTGTGGGTGAGGGGTTTCTCGCAGTATACGTGCCAGCCCATCTCGAGGGCCTGGGCAGATATTACGGCGTGGGTGTGGTCGGCTGTTCCGACAACTACTGCATCGATCTGGTTGCCGAGTTTGTCGAACATCTCACGATAATCTTTGAACTTCTGGGCGTTAGGGTACTGGTTGAACTTGGGGGCTGCGTAGCTCCAGTCAACGTCGCAAAGACCGATGATGTTCTCGGTCTTGGCAAGGCCGTCGATGTCTGCACCGCCGCGGCCGCCGATGCCGACTCCGACTACGTTCAGACGATCGTTCGGACCAGGTCTGCGGACCTGGGGGGCTGCCATCGATTCAGCGATTTCAGCTGCACTTCTGCCGAACATAGGCGATGATGCCAGCACTGCACCTGCTGTTGCAAGGGCGCTTTTCTGGAGGAAATCTCTTCTGCTGATGTCTTTCTTCATAGTAGTTTATTATAGGTTGTTAGTTAGTCCTGGAAGAGGAGAGGGGCGTACTCCGTCAGGTAGATGCGCCAGTTGCGCCAGATGTGGCCGTCGCCGCTCTCATAGTATTTGTAGGGGTAGCCCTTCTCGTCGAAGTATGCCCTCATATTCTTGGTTGAATCGTAGAGGAAGTCGGTGCGTCCGATGGCAATCCAGTAGAGTTTGGGTTTCTTTGAGAACTGGGTAGCGATCTTGGCCTCGGTCTTGGCCTTTTCGGCGGGATCCTGTGACAGGCTCATACCGGCTGAGAAGACGCCCATATAGTCGAAGGTGTCGGGATATTCAGATGAAACGCTCACTGTGTAGAAGCCGCCCATAGAAAGGCCGCCGACTGCGCGTGAAGACTTCTTGTTGATGGTGCGGTAGTTCTTCTCGACGTATTTCTGGATGTCCGGGAAAGCCGATACGAAGTTGGCGCCCTGGGGGATCTGGCGGGAAGCTCCGCCTGCGCCCATACTGGGCTGGGTGAATCCGAATGAAGACTCGCCGGCGGCGGCTTCCTGGTTCATATTCTCATTGGTCATCACGACGATCATAGGCTTGGCCCTGCCCTGGGCGATGAGATTGTCCATAATCTGGGCGGTGCGGCCGAGGGCGATCCACGCTTCCTCGTCTCCGCCTGCTCCGTGGAACAGATAGAATACCGGATATTTAGCCTTGGTGTTCTGCTCGTATCCCGGAGGGGTGTAGATGGTGAGCCTGCGGTCGAAACCTACGACGGGGCTGTCATACCAGACTCTTGCAACGGTTCCGTGAGGAACGTCATTAACCTTGTAGAGGTCGGCACGGCCGCCGTCAATCAGGAATACGTTGAATACGTTGGCCACGTCGCGGATCATATGGACGTTGTTGGGGTCGTTGATCTTGAGGCCGTCAACGATGAAGTTGTAGAAGTAGAGCTCGGGCTCGAGGGGCTTCTCAGTGGTGAAGGCCCACACGCCGTCTTTTTCAACGAGGTCGGCTACGCCCTGCTGGCCGTTGGGGCCGGCGGGGAGGAAGTCACCGGTAACCTGCACGCGGACAGCCTTGGGGGCTACGAGGCGGAAGGTGACGGTCTTGTCGGGATTGATTTCAGGGGATTTCACAGCCGCACGGCTTTGGAGTGATTGCTGTGCCACGGCACTGAAGCATATCAGCAAGGCTGCAATAATCAGTGTGAGTTTTTTCATATAGTTAAGATTTGATAATTGTTTTTAGGTACTAATTCTTTCAAATTTACAAAATAATCATCATAGGTCACGCAACATTCGGAGTATTTTTTGCATCTTTGGAGTGCAATCGTTCAATGGGGATGTTTTGGTTTTGACAGCAAATGACATTGACCGGTAAGCACGCCGAGAGTCGTGGCCCCTCTCGTAAATCTCAGACCTCAAGCCATAACTGGCAACAACAACTTTGCACTCGCTGCGTAGTCTTGAGCTAAGCTCGACTCCTTAATCGGCTGGTCAAGGACCAGTCGACGAGTATCCCGCCGGGGTTTTGGAATGCCGCTCCGGACCAACGGGGTATCATCAGACAATTCCTGCTCGGGTGGACTCCTCTAATACCCGCTAAGATTCAGAGGATAAGCTTCGTATAGCCTGCCGCCCGGCAGTGCGTCGCCGACAATCAAAGGGTGGATAAGCGTGTAGAAAGCTTGTTGGTGCTTTGTTTGGACGGCGGTTCGAGTCCGCCCATCTCCACATAAAAAAGGAGGCCTTCCGGGCCTCCTTTTTTATGTGGAGAAGTTTCACCCCTTGTCGCTGCGCGACGTTCCCCTCGAGGGGAATATGCCGGGCCCGGCGTCGCAGAACCCGGGTGGCTACGTGGCTCAATGTCTTCGACATTTCGCACACTCCGCCACGGCGCTGAAGCGCCCTATTAAGTTCTGGCAGAGCTGGCTGGGATGATTTGGCGGGGTCTGTTATTTTAGGGCGGCGAGGGCGGGGAAGAGGTACTTGTAGATTAGGTCTTGTTCGGCCTGGAGGTTGGCGGAGTTGGCGGTGACTGCGATTACGGCATCGCTGTCGGGGACGATGATGATGTACTGTCCGCGGGCACCGTCGGCTCTGTAGGCATTGTCGGGGCAGCGCCACATCTGGTAGCCGTAGCCGAGCAGGAAGGTGCAGTTTTCGGGAGTGAGTCCTTTCTGCTCGATCTCATCCGGGCGGGTGCCGGCAGGCACTGAAGGAACCTGATATTTCGAAGCTTCCTTCACCCACGCTTCGCTGACGAGCTGCTTGCCGTTCCATTTGCCATTCTGCAGGAACAGTTGTCCGAATTTGGCCATATCCTCAGTCTTGAGCATAAGGCCCCATCCGCCGGCGTTTATGCCCTGGGGGCTTTCCGCCCATTCAGGAATATCGATATGAAGCGGCTCGAAAAGCCGGGGAGTCAGATAGTCGAGCACCTTCTGGCCAGTCAGTTTCTGTACTATGGCCGAGAGCATATAGGTTCCCAATGAGTTGTAGCAGTACCAGGTGCCGGGTTTCTTGGTGAAGGGGTGGGCAAGAAAGGCGCTGACCCAGTCGTCGCTGCCGCGGAAGCTGGCTTCGGTTT
>JAGCZI010000108.1 GCA_017960085.1 Bacteroidales bacterium | reverse complement strand
GGGCCTTTTCGTTCAAGGAGAAGGCTCCGGCCATATTGCTGCGGCGGTCTGCCGCCCGGGTCTGAGTGCGGGTGAAGCGGCGCCGGCGGATGAGCTTCGGCTCGAAGGCGGCTCCGAGGGCTGCGGCAAGTTCCCGACCGATGACATCGCTCTGGTTGAAGCCGCGGCGGAATTTCTTCAGCGGGTGCAGCGGCACGGGCACTACCGCGTCTATACCGGTGAAGCGACCTTTCTCGACCATCTTATCTGCCAGCGTTGCAGCCATCCAGCGGCCCAACGAGATGTCGCCGCCATATTTGAATTCGTGTATCAGGCGGCTGTAGGCGCTGTCGCGGCGGTAGAAGAACAGGCTGCAGGCCTGCTCTACGTGGGCTCCGGCCAGCCGCTGCTCCGCCGGATTGCCCTCCCAGCCCCAGAAGTAGGTAAAAGGGATGTCGTCCGCGCACGATGCACAGATATGCCTGATCCCGATATCGAGCTTGGACCCGCATACAAGGCACATTCGCGGAAAAAAAAGGTCGCCCAGGGAGGCGACGCAGAGTCTGAAGATATGTCTTACCCCGCTGCCCATCACTTTCTTTTTCTCAAAGATACTTATTATCTTTGATAAATTATGTGTAATCTGCTATGATAGATTTCGTCAACATAACGTTCATAGACGTCCTCGACATCCTGCTGGTGGCGCTCCTGATTTACGAGTTCTACAGGCTCATCAGAGGCACTTCGGCGATGTCCATTTTCATAGGCATCATCTTCCTCTACGTAGTGTGGATAGTGGTCAAGGCCCTCAATATGAGGCTGCTTTCGACCATCCTGGGACAGGTGCTGGGAGTGGGCGTCATAGCGATGATCGTCATATTCCAGCAGGAAATCCGCCAGTTCCTGCTGCATTTCGGCAACCGCTATTTCGCCGGCCGCAACAAGCTTAAGAACCGCCGCAGGGCGTGGTTCCGCAATGAAGTGGCCATCAGTCAGGAAGCCCTCGAGGAGATTACGGCTGCCTGCCAGTACTTGTCCGAAACCCGCACTGGCGCCCTGATCGTCTTCAGGCACAAATCCTCGCTCGACAATTTCATAGAGACCGGTGACCGTATCGACGCGGCAGTGCACCGCCGCCTCATCGAGAACCTCTTCTTCAAGAATTCGCCCCTTCACGACGGAGCCCTCATAATGACCCAGAACAGGATTGTGGCAGCCCGCTGCATCCTGCCCCTCACCGACCGTGCCGACATCAATCCCAGCTACGGAATGCGCCACCGCGCCGCCATCGGCATCTCCGAAGTGACCGACGCCGAAGTGGTCGTGGTGTCCGAAGAGACCGGCGTAATATCATACGTGGCGGACGGCCAGATAACTCCTATGCAGAGCATAGCCGAGCTGAGGCTGAAGCTTGAAAATTCATACAGCAAATGATAAGCGAACAGAAGATAGGCTTCGACAAGGTCCGCAGCCAGGTGCGCTCCAAATGTCTGTCGAAATACGCGCTTGCCCGCGTCGACGGCGAGCAGTATTGCGCCGACAGGCAGCAGATACTGCACCGCCTGCAGCTCACCGACGAGATGAGGCTTATCTGTATGTTCGAAGATACCTTCCCCTCAGAAGGCTTCACTGACTCCCGGGAGCTGCTGCTGCCTCTGACTTCGGAGAGCACTTCCATCTCCCTGCCGTCTCTGGTGATACTGCGCACCACCCTCGACACCGTGCGCAAGGTGGTGACATTCTTCGACCGCAGCAAGGACGGAGTCTACCCCAACCTCAAGGAGATGTCACGCCCGGTGGCATATTTCCCCGAAGTGGGCCGCCGTATCGACTCGATAATCGACCGCTACGGCAATGTGAGGGACAACGCCTCCGACACGCTGGCCAGCATCCGCCGGCTCATCAGGGAGAAGGAGAAAGCAGTCTCGAAAGTCACTGCCGCAATCCTCAAAAAGGCCCAGGGCGACGGCTATGTAGAGGAAGACGCGGGCGTGGCGATGAGGGACGGCAAGGCGCTGATCCCGGTGGCTGCGGCAAACAAGCACCGTATCCCCGGCATAGTCTACGACCAGAGCGCCAGCGGCAAGACGGTCTTCATCGAGCCGATAGAGATAGTGGAGATGAACAACCGTCTCTACGAGCTGCATCAGGACGAGCAGGCCGAAATAGCCCGCATCCTCGCCCAGTTCACCGACTTCTTGCGTCCCTACCTGCCGGAGCTCCTGCAGGCCGCCGAATTCCTCGGCGAGATTGACTTCATCCGCGCCAAGGCCCTTGTGGCCCTCGATATGATAGCCGGAATGCCGGTCATTTCGGAAGACGGAGAAGTATGGCTGCGCAAGGCCCGCCATCCGCTGCTCGAGAAGGCTCTGGCCCGCGAAGGAAAAAAGATAGTGCCGCTCAACCTCCATCTCGACCGAAGCAAGCGCATCCTGGTCATCTCCGGCCCGAACGCCGGCGGCAAGTCGGTCTGCCTCAAGACCGTCGGCCTGCTGCAGTATATGTTCCAGTGGGGCCTGCTCGTCCCTACGTCGGAAGTGTCGGAATTCGTGATATTCGACGATATGTTCATCGACATCGGCGACGACCAGTCGCTGGAGAACGACCTTTCAACCTACAGCTCCCACCTTCAGAATCTCAAGGAGATAGTGCTCCGCTCCGGCAAGAAGTCGCTGGTGCTGATCGACGAGTTCGGCAGCGGCACCGAGCCGGCCGCCGGAGGTGCCATCGCCGAGGCTGTGCTGGCGCAGATAGAGGAGAACGGAGCCTACGGTGTCATCACGACCCACTATACCAATCTGAAACTTTACGCTGAGAACAGCCGTGGCTGCGCCAACGGTGCAATGATGTTCGATGTGGAGAACATACAGCCGCTCTTCCAGCTGGAGCAGGGCCTGCCCGGCAATTCTTTTGCCTTCGAGCTGGCCCGCAAGATCGGCTTCCCCGAATTCATCGTCAAAAGCGCCCAGGAGAAGGCAGGAAGCGACTTCGTAGATATGGAACGCCAGCTGCGCAAGATCGCCCGCAACCGCAAGGCGCTGGACGAGAAGCTCACCAAGGTCCGCTCAGCCGACAAGACCCTCGAAGGACTGACCGACCGCTACCAGAAAGAGCTGGCCGAGATCAAGGCTCTCAAGAAGAGCATCCTCGACGAGGCGCGCGCCGAAGCCAAGGAGATCGTGAAAGAAGCCAACAAGCAGGTGGAACGCACTGTGCGTGAAATCCGCGAGAGCCAGGCCGAGAAAGAAAAGACCAAAGCCGCCAGGGCGTCTCTGTCGGAGTACGCAGCCAAGCTGGAGGAGGAGAATGTCTCTAAGAGCGACAAGGCCATCGAGAAGAAGATGGAGCAGATTGCCGCCCGCAAGGAACGCGAGCGCCAGCGCAAGGAGGCCCGCGCCCGCAGGCAGGGCATTCAGGAGGCTGCGGAGGCGGAAAAGCAGGCCAAGGCTGCCGCCGAAGAAGCAGCCCGCCCGCTGCAGGTCGGCGACAAGGTGCGAGTCATCGGCAGCGACCTCATCGGCGAGGTCACCAAGCTCACCGCCCGCAAGGTGTCTGTGTCAATCGGTTCGATAACATCCACTATGGCCCGCGAAAGGGTGCAGAGGATTTCCGCGACGGAATACAAGACCGCGATGAAGACCAATGCCGCCGGAGCAGGCCACGCGACATATTCGTCAGATATCTACAGTAACGACTCTGTGAACCAGCGCAGGCTCAACTTCACTCCCTCGATCGACGTGAGGGGCGAGAGAGTCAACGACGCCATCGACAAGGTGCTGCATTTTATGGACGACGCCCTGATGGTGGGTGTAGGGCAGGTGACCATCCTCCACGGCAAGGGCAACGGCGTCCTGCGTGAAGAAATCCGCAAATATCTCAAGACCATCGGCGGCGTAGAGTCCTTCGGTGACGCGCCCCTCGACCAGGGCGGCGCCGGCATCACGGTCGTCAAGCTCCTCTAACTGCAAAAACAGGTGAGTTGCATCCTCCAGACGTTGGGTTTGGTGAGGATGGGCCACTGGGCGATTTCTTTCCAGAATCCAGACTTAACAACAGCCCGCTGCGCAAGCTTATCTGTCAAGAACAATCTTGATGATATTATCGAAAATGCCATCGAATTCTTGAATGACAACCTCACATTCTTTCCCTTCGAACAATGCTTTTATGCATTTCATTTCTGCCCATAACCCTTGGACATTGTCATTATCCCAATAAACCACTAATTCGTGAATGGTATTGTCATTGAAAATTGTAGGGCAGAATATCCTATACTTGACATATTCTTGCATAGGGTTTTCAACGACTGAATCGTAGTTGTCATCGGCATATTGGTATCTGAAATAATTGAAAACATTTGACAGATAATATGTATCTTGTTGATAATCGCTGATCCAGAAATACGATCCTGAACCGTCACGTATAGGCTGTGGACTATGATAACGCTTAAAATCGGCATTCGGTTTTGAAAGGGTAATCTCCAGTGAATACTTATCAGGATTGATTTCCCCCTCCCAATTATTACCCCGCGAGTTTTTAATATATCGTTCTGCAGCTAACGGAGCAACCAGATCATTTCCCTCCTTATCAATGAAACTAACAGAAATAGAATAATCGTATCCCCCTTTATCAAACAGATTATCTTTCGCTGTGAATTCTGGTTCAGTCTCCATCTTTGAATTACAAGCAACTATGCTTACACACAACACGCATAGCAGCACCAAAGCATTCATCGTTTTCATCTTCTTCATAGGCTGATAAAGATTAAGGAACAGAAACATAAATAGTAGTTCTTAAGTACTGGGGATTCCCCTCTTCGTACTCTACATCATTAGATGCAAACCAGCCATTATATGTTGCATTTGGATCAGTATTACGTCCAGCTCCCCAATTCATATAAAATAACAAACAGGAATGCTCCCGCGACCCATAGATGCTTTTTGCGGTGCGCACACTTTTACGCTAGGACCCAACTTTCACGGATTGTCGCTACACCCTCTGCAGGTGCCTCCAGAGGGCCTGTCGTAAATTCGCGGCAGGAAATCGTGCCACGGATTTATTCTTCATGCCCTACAATGCCCTCTAAGGCATGTTTGAATAATCGGTGAAAGTTGGGTTTGGGAAGGATGGGCTGCGGGGCGTTTTCTTTCCAGAATCCAGACTTAACAACAGCCCGCTGCGCAAGTTTTCCGGTCAAGGACAACTACTATAATTCAGAACGTCACCCTCCAGCTGAAGTTGGGGAGGATGGGCAGCAGGGCGATTTCCTTCCAGGATTCGGTGATAGCGTCGAAGTAGAGCATGAAGGGGTTGAAGTGGTTGGTGACGTTGCAGATACCCACGTTGACACTGTGCTCGGCGCGGTAGGACTTGAAGGTTTTCTGCCAGCCGAGGTCCAGGCGGAACACTGTCGGCATATGGTAGTTGTTGACGCCGGAGTAGTATTTCGACGTAAAGCCCGCCGCTGAACAGTTCCTGTGAGTACTTGTAGTAGATGAGATTGTCCATCAGCTTATAGAAACCGCCCACCGAGAAGCTGTGATCACTAAAATGGCCGGAAAGGCCGGCGCCGGCATCACGTTCGTCAAGCTCCCGTAGCAAGTC
>JAGCZI010000107.1 GCA_017960085.1 Bacteroidales bacterium | reverse complement strand
TTTCGCTCCCGTCCTCTTTGCCAGACCTAGCATATTTATGGCGCCCATCACCGACGTCTGGACGGTCTTGATGGGGTCGTACTGGTAATGTACGGGCGAGGCGGGACACGCGAGATTGTATATCTCATCCACCTCGAGGTTGGCCGGCATAGTGATATCGTGACGGTAAAGCTCGAAATATGGATTGTCCAGCAGTTTTACGATGTTGCGCTTGCTTCCGGTGAAGAAGTTGTCCATACAGATGACTTCGTTCCCTTCCTGGAGAAGTTTTTCACAAAGGTGGGAGCCCAGAAATCCGGCTCCGCCTGTAACCAGAATTTTTTTCATCATTACGTTTTGCGTTAGGCGAAGGTACGAAATAATTATTATTTTTGTATAATACCATTTGCTTATGTCTTATTTCTCAATCATAGTTCCGGTTTACAACAGGCCCGATGAAGTCCGCGGCCTGCTGGAGAGCCTGGCCCTGCAGAGCTGCAAAGATTTCGAACTGGTCCTCGTCGAGGACGGCTCCGACATTCCCTGCAAGGAAGTCGTCGACAGTTTCGAAGGCAAAATCGACGTTAAATACTTCTACAAAGACAACGCTGGCCGCAGCGCTGCGAGAAATTACGGACTCGAGCGGGCCGGCGGGGAGTATTTTGTATTCTTCGATTCTGACTGCGTCATCCCCCCGGACTATTTCACAGCCCTCAAAGAAGCCCTCGCCAAGGAATTCACTCCCTGCTTCGGAGGTCCCGACGCCGCAAGCGACGATTTCTCCGACCTGCAGAAGGCCATCAATTTCTCTATGACATCCTTCCTGACCACAGGGGGAATCCGGGGAGGCAAGGTGCAGATGGAGAAATTCGTACCCCGCAGTTTCAATATGGGTTTCTCCCGCGAGGTGTGGGAGAAAGTCGGCGGCTTCCGTGAGATGCTCGCCGAAGACCTGGACCTGAGCATACGCATACGCAAGGCCGGGTACACTGCCAGGCTCATCCGCGAAGCCTTCGTATACCACAAACGCCGCGTCAGCCTCAGGCGCTTCGCAAAGCAGACTTATATGTTCGGCACCGGCCGCGTCGGGCTCAAGCTCATCTGGCCCGAATCGCTCAAGGCCGTACACTGCCTGCCCGCACTTTTCCTGCTGGGCTGCATCTTCCTGATAGTCTGCTCATTCTTCAGATGGTGGGCCATCCTGCCCCTGGCAGCATACGTGCTTGCCCTCTGGCTGAGCGCACTCGTCAAGACAAAGAGCCTCAAGATAGCCTGTATGGCTGTGGTGACTTCGTTCATCCAGCTCTGCTGCTATGGCTACGGCTTCATCAGGGCCTATATCTGGGAAGTGCTTCTCGGACACGGCCGCAACGTAAGCAAAGAATTGAAAATGAGGAGGGAATCATAGCCTATGTTACTTCAGCTCCAAGACGGATCAGTACTGGTGCCGCTGGAATTGGCGGAGCCTGACATCATTTCCGGATACATTATGGACGACTCGGAGAAGAAGCCCCGCACTGTCAGCTGGCAGGACGTCGCCGCTTTTCTGGGCTCCTACAACTTCGCCGAGGACGGAGACTTCGAAGTCCTGTGCAAGAACGGCAAAAGGCTGATACCGCTGCAGTTCGGCCGTCCGTGTGACGCCGCCACGGCTGAAAGCGGCCCCTCCGACAAGATATACGGATACCGCGCCGACCAGATCGAGACCGACATCGTCGGCAAGCGAATGATTGAGCACCTGTCCCTGGCAGACATCGCAGGCATCTGCGGCAGCTACCGCCTCTCCCCTGTAATCAAAGACATCATATAACTATGGAACGTGTTACCATCATCCCGGCTGAGAACGCCTTCAACAGCTGGATCGATCCCAAGTACATCCCCGAAGGCAACGACAAGTACTCACTACGCAACACCCAGGCCAAGGAGCCTGAAGGCGGCTGGAGACACCTCACCCAGAACGAGATGGCCACCCTCATCCGCAACAACAATATGGCCACCGACTGGAATTCCATCCTCGTCGGCAATTCCTTCAATCCAGATGTAATACGCGACAACGTCTTCGTAGGATACATAAGGATGGGCAATATGTCCAACGACGTCCTTCAGTACCACGACCTGCGCCTGCCTGTCGGCATTTCGAAAAGCTACATCCACTCCTGCGACCTCGGTGACAACGTAGCCATACACAACGTAAGATACTTGAGCCACTACATAATCGGCGACAAGTGTATGCTCTTCAACATCGACGAGATGGCCTGCACCGACCACTCCAAATTCGGTAACGGCATCATCAAGGAAGGTGAACCCGAAAGCGTCAGGGTCTATCTGGAGATAATGAACGAGACAGGCTGCCGCCAGGTATGTCCCTTCGACGGAATGATTGCCGCCGATGCCTACCTCTGGGGCAAATATATCGACGACACACCGCTCCAGCAGCGGCTCAAGGAGCTCACCCAGGCCCGCTACGACAGCCGCCGCGGCTACTATGGCACAGTCGGCGAAAGGTGCGTCATCAAGAATTCATCCATCATCAAGGATGTCAAGATAGGAGACTGCTGCTACATCAAGGGAGCCAGCAAGATCAAGAACGTGACCATCAACTCCTCTGACAAAGAGCCCACGCAGATCGGCGAGAATGTGATAATGGTGAACGGCATCGTCGGCTTCGGCTGCAACATATTCTACTCCACCACATCCATCCGCTTCATCCTCGGCAGCAACAGCAAGCTGAAATACGGAGCAAGACTGATTAATTCATTCCTCGGCGACAACTCCACCATCTCTTGCTGCGAGGTGCTCAACAACCTCATATTCCCCGCCCACGAGCAGCACCACAACAACTCTTTCCTGATAGCGTCGCTAATTATGGGACAGAGCAACATAGCCGCCGGAGCCACCCTCGGTTCGAACCACAACAGCCGCACTCCGGACGGAGAAATAGTCGCCGGAAGAGGTTTCTGGCCCGGCCTGTGCTGCAGCGTCAAGCATTCCTGCAAGTTCGCTTCGTTCACGCTGCTGGCCAAGGCAGACTACAACTACGAGATGAACATCCCCCTGCCGTTCGCCCTTATCAGCAACAATTACCAGAACGACTCGCTCGACATCACTCCCGCATTCTGGTGGCAGTACGATATGTACGCCCTGCAGCGCAATACCTGGAAGTTCAACAACCGCGACAGCCGCGTACGCAAGCTGCAGAACATCGAATTCGACACATTTGCGCCCGACTCGATGGAGGAGGTGATCGCAGCTATGAAGCTTCTGGAAGTCCAGACTGCAAAGGCCTGGCTGCACAAAAACGGGGATTTCGAAGAGAAATCATACCAGGAACTGAGGTCGATCGGCCACAAGCTTTTGAACGGCAGCCAGGAGGACGTCGACTGCCTCGAAGTCCTCGGTGAGGGTATGGAGCACAGCAAGCGCAAGGTGCGCATCCTCAAGGTTTGGAGCGCATACCACGCATACGCCGATATGATCGTCAATTACGCGATAACCAACGCCCTGGCGTATCTTGACAGGAACCCTGAAGCCACTCTGGCCTCTATTACCGAGAAGTTCGAGAGCGAACGCCGCAGGGTATGGATCAACTTCGGCGGCCAGCTGATGTGCGAGCAGGATGTAGACCAGCTCCGCAAGGACATCACCGACGGCGTGCTTGCCAGCTGGGATGAAATCCACAACCGCTACAACGAGATCTGGAAACGTTACCCCGAAGACAAGCTGCGCCACGCATACCTGTCGATGCGCTTCGTGTTCCAGGCCGAACGCATCGGTCACGAAGAGTGGCAGAAGGCGCTGAAGCGCGAAATCGAGATACTGAGATTCATCGAGACGCAGGTTACCGTGTCGAGGGCCAAGGACTACACCAACCCGTTCCGCCAGGCCACATTCCGCAACGAAGACGAGATGAACGCCGCATACGGTCCCCTCGAGGACAACTCGTTCATCAAGAAAGTTTCAAAAGAGACTCCTGAAAAAATCAGCAAGATAGAAGCCCTACTCGCAGGCAATTAGATAATCGTCCAGATAGACGATGTTGCGGGTCGCCTTGTTAAGGTATCCTCCCCAGGGGGATGCCTTTTCGAAGTGCATATTTGACTGGAGGAGTTTCATATCGAATTCCGGGAGCGAGCGGGTGAACCGCTTTCCGAACTGGCGCAGGGCCATCGTGAAATAGCAGGTCAGGTCATATCCCTGGAATGCGTACGCTCCTGGTTCCGTGCTGAACATCGCCCTGTACTTGAATACGAAATCCTTCACCTCCGGCAACTTGTAATCCACGAAATATCCGAGGCTGAAATGCATATTGACATTCTGGAAAGCCTCAAGTTCGATGGTTTCGAAATTCCTCAGGCGGTTGCTGCCATATCCGACTATGTCATAGTCAGTTGACAGAAGGCTGATATTGCGGATGGCATCGCTCGCGAAGGACTCTTTCTCAGAAGCGATGATAATATGGTTCGTCTTGTTTTCCGAGAGGTATGAACTGCGCAGCGTAACGTCTATGCTGCGTCCCTGAAGGATGCCGTAACTGAAAGTCCTGTAGGGAATCCCGGCCTTGTCGAGGGCAGTCACGACCTGGTTGTAATAGAGAGTGTCTGCGCCGCCTGCAGTCTCGCGGATCACCAGGACATTGTCGTCCGAGGGCGAGCTGTAATTCATAGAACTGATCATACTGGCCACCTGGCCTTCAGCTGATACGGGAGTGTGGACAAGGCTGGGATTGGCCTCGACGAGTTTCTCGGCCTGCTGATCCATCGGAGAGATAAGCGGAATACCGCGCAAATTGCAGTAGTCAGCAACCTTGGCGATGTCTGCGCTCAGCACCGGACCGAGGACGAAATCCCTGTCGCCGAGGAATATATCTGAGGCAATGACGCTGAGGTCATTGTAATCCGAGATATCAAATACCTTCAGGTCGACGTCCGTGCCTTCGTTCTTGATGCGCTCTATGGCAAGCAGGACGCCTGAATAGAAATCGAGGTAGTTGGAGCTGGGCGAACTGCTCTTTGAATTGAAAGGAAGCAGCAGGGCTATCTTAGCCTTGCCTGAGAACGGCTCGTTGAAGAAGTAATCGTCGTCCGGCTGCTGCACGTCATCGTCATTGCCGGCGAACTGGGGATCGTCGTCGACCGTAACGACTGTCGGGATGACTTCGTCATCACC
>JAGCZI010000106.1 GCA_017960085.1 Bacteroidales bacterium | reverse complement strand
GGCGTAGTCGAACTGCTTGCCCAGTTTGCTTTCGTCAGGGAAAACCACGACTGAGAAGCCCTTTTCGCGCAGGCGGGCGCAGACGGGCATTACGTATGCCAGCGCCTCCCGACCCATATTCGCGAAGAGTACGTCCGGAGCGCTGCCCAGGGCTGCGGGATATTTGTCGAGGCCCAGAAGTACATCATAGATGCGGTCAGCGCCGAACGAGATGCCCACACCCGAAACGTTCTTCAGCCCGAAGATGCCGGTCAGGTCATCGTAGCGTCCGCCTCCGCAGATGCTGCCGATTTCATAATCGAGGGCCTTTACCTCGAAAATTGCACCTGTATAATAGTTCAGGCCTCGCGCGAGCGACAGGTCGACTTCTACTTTCTGCCTGATGCCTGCAGATCCAATAAGGCTGAACAGTTCTTTAATCTCAGTTATTCCTTTCATTCCGACTTCTGAAGAAGCCAGCACTTCGCTCATCTTCGCTATCTTGGCTTCATTGTCTCCTTCGAGAAGCAGCACAGGCTCAATAACAGCAATCGACTCCTCGCTGAGACCCTTTCCTCGCAGCTCTTCTTTAACTGCCTCCAACCCTATCTTGTCTATCTTGTCGATAGCCACTGTGATGTCGACCATCTTGTCGGCTGCGCCAGCCACTTCTGCTATGCCGGCGAGCAGCTTGCGGTTGTTGACCTTGATGCAGACATTGATGCCCAGCCGGTCAAATACCATATCTACAATCTGGACGAGTTCCAACTCATAAAGCAGCGACTGGCTGCCCACCACATCCACGTCGCACTGGTAGAATTCGCGGTAGCGGCCCTTCTGCGGACGGTCGGCACGCCATACAGGCTGGATCTGGTAGCGTTTGAAGGGGAAGTGGATCTCATTCTGGTGCTGGACCACGAAACGGGCGAATGGCACGGTAAGGTCGTAGCGCAGACCTTTTTCACACACTTTCATTGCGACTGCGTTGCTGTTTTCAAGCATTGCGGGATCCACACCGGCGAAAGCATCTCCGGAGTTCAGGATCTTGAAAAGCAGCTTGTCACCTTCATCTCCGTACTTGCCAAGAAGGGTGGAGAGATTCTCCATAGCCGGAGTCTCTATCTGAGAATAACCGAACAGGCGGAAAACTCCGCTGATAGTTGAGAAAATATAATTGCGGCGGGCCATCTCGACCGGTCCGAAATCACGGGTTCCCTTGGGAATTGAAGGTTTCTGTGCCATAGAACTGTTTTTTGCATCGCAAATGTAGCATTAATTTGCGGTTTTTACGTAACTTGTAGGGAATTGGAAAACTACATTCATATTCATATAAAACTGACCTATGAAAAGAACTTTGTTCATCTCCATTATCACTGCCGTGGCAGTGATTCCCGCAGCAATCTTCGCGGTTGTCTCTTGCGGGGGATCAAGGCCCGAAGGACCTTGCGACATCTATGCTAAGGGAGGGACACCCTGCGCCTCTGCGCACAGTACCACACGTGCTCTGTTCAAGGCATACAACGGTCCTCTCTACCAGGTTATGCGCCAGTCGGACGGCAAGACGCTGGACATCGGTGTAGTCAAATCACACGGTTACGCCGACTCCGAGGCCCAGGACAGATTCTGCGCCGACACTTATTGCTGGATTACTACCATCTATGACCAGGGCCCGAGCGGCAACCATCTGAAACAGGCTCCCCGCGGAGGATTCGGCGGCCACGCTATGGGCGGCTTCAACAACATTCCCGTGGCTGACTGGGCTCCGGTAACGATTTACGGCCACAAGGTTTACGGTGCTTTCATCGCCCCGGGTATGGGACTCCGCTGGAACGACACCAAGGGCATCGCCGTTGACGACCAGGCCGAGGGCCAGTACTGGGTCATCGCCGGCAACCACTACAACGACGGTTGCTGCTTTGACTACGGCAATGCGGAGACAGACTCCCGCGATGACGGAGACGGAACAATGGAGACCACATATTTCGGAAATGCCACCGCCTGGTACAAGGGTGTAGAACCCGGTCCGTGGATTATGACAGACCAGGAGAACAACCTCGTCGGCTGCGTCAATCCCGACCCTAACGACAAGTTCTGCCCCACCATCAATCCGGTTGAATGGAGATTCGTAACGGCCACAGCCGACGGTGAACCTCACCACTGGAGGTCTATGGGCGGAGACGCCCAGCAGGGCGAACTCAAAGTCTACTACGACGGAGGCCGCATCCAGAATCCCCGCAGCAGTTACGACCCTATGCGTAAACAGGGCGCCATCCTCCTCGGTAATGGTGGCGACAACTCTGTCGGCTCTCAGGGAACATTCTACGAGGGCGCCATCACTTTCGCAGGCACCTTCCCCAGCGAAGAGCTTCAGCAGAAAGTCCAGGCCAACATCGTTGCTGCCAAATATGACGTTGAACGCGTGACCGTCGCCGCTGAAAAGGACATCAACAGGCCCAACCGCCTCCAGACCTTCGTTCCCGGCGAAACACAGAAAGTCGCCGTCAAATTCGTGAACACCACCGGCAAGGCCGTCAGCAACCTGACCCTCGGCGTTGAAGTTCCCGCAGGCTGGAAAGCCGAAGCCGACAAGAAGATCGGTTATTCGGTAGAGCCCGGCCAGACAGTCATCGAAACTTTCGACGTAACTTCTTCCGACAAAGAATTCAACGGTGACTTGCGCGGCGTCGCCAAATGGGGCCGCAACACTGAAAAATCAGTGGAGAAAGTGCGCAATACCGCCCCTGTCAAGATTAATGAGTTCCGCATCGCAGGCGCCAACCCTTCAGACTCGTTCATCGAGCTTTACAACGCCGGCGACAAGGCTGTCGACTTGTCAGGATGGAACATCACCGCTCACAAGATCAATATCCCCATCTTCTCAAGCATAAAGGTTCCTGCCGGAACCACCCTCGCTCCGAAGAGCTTCTATGTTTTCGGTCTTGCCACCACCGGTCTTGCAGTTCCCGCAGCTAAGGGCGACAAGGTAATCTACACCCGCAGCGTAGACGGAATCAAGGCAGGCGACACCATCGATATCGACGGGGAGAAAGTAGTCGTAGCGAGAGTCAACGCTCCTGCCGCCGATCCTACCAGCAGGGTCGCTCCTGGCACTCCCACAACATTGTGGCAGCCGCTTCCCGAAGGACCGGTGATCACTATCCCCAAAGGTTCGAAGAATATTCCCGTTACCAGCACAGCGGGCTTCAAGGTCGGCCAGAAGATGGCCATCGGCTATGGTGCCGAGTATCCCGCAGTCGACCGCGTATGGGAGAAATATGAAGTTGTAACTGTCACTGAGGTCGGCAAACCCGGAACCCAGGCATACCTCTCTTATGATGCCAAACCCGGCGACACCAACATCAAGGTATCTTCTGTAGCAAACATCACCGCCGGCGACAAAATCCGTCTGGACATCGCCAGCGAAGGCCACGGCATCGAGTGGGTAACTGTCAAGAGCGTAGGTACCCAGTCAGAGGTGAGCACCTTCGGAGGTCCTCTGCCCATCGAGAGAGCAGGAACCGGCCTTGAACTCGAAGAGCCGCTCAAATTCGCCCACTCTTCTAATATGCCTTTCGCCAACAACGGAACCGGCATCAGCTTCGAGCCCGCAACCAAGTTCGACCACTCATCCAACGAGCCCGTACTCGCCCTTGTATTCGAAATCGAGCTCGGAAGCGCCCTCTCAGCTGATCACGACATCGACGCACCTGTAATGAAAGCCGGTGCGACGGCTGCCGGATTCCAGGGCAAGGCCGACCAGTACTTCGGCGGTCCGACCTTCGCCAATGCAGGCAACATCACCCTTCGCACTGCTGACGGCAACGTCGCTGACGCCCTCAACTACGGTCTCATCGTCGAGCCTTGGGTTTCTGAAGGCTATCACGGTGATTCAGGCCACGGACTTGGCGGAAGCCGTGTCCAGGTTTATTCTCCGAGAGGAGGCTTCGGCATGGCTCCGGTTGCAACTCCTAACCTCAGTTCAGGCCGTTATCCTGACGGAGCCGATGCTGACGACAACATCAACGACTTCAAGCTCCAGGCCAGCTGCAACCTTGCTGCCGCAGTATATGCAGGAACCACAAACATCAAAGTCTCAAGTGTAGCCGGTCTCAAGCCCGGGGCCAAGCTCCATATCGGCAACGAAGTCGCTACAATCAAGGAAGTCGGCACTCCCGGAGCTACCGTTCTTTCAGCCACCGTTCTTCCTGGTGCGAAATCACTCCAGGTACAGGGCGTACAGGGCTTCCGTGCCGGTCAGGCAATCAAGATCGGCAATGAGAATGCTGTCATCGAAAGCGTGGTCCAGGCCCGCCGTCAGTATGGCGCTCCCAACAACGTCATACCTCCGAGCACAATCAACCTGGTCAACCCCATAACTTTAGTTCACATCCCCGGACAGCAGGTTGCAGGTACCGGTGTGACCCTTGCGGAGCCTCTCAAAGCCTCACACGCAGTTGGCACTCCTATGACCGACAACGTACCTTCACCCGGTGCACCTAACGCTTACTAACGACATTTATGGCACAGGCAAACCGTGCTGTCATACTTAAACGGGTCACGGCGGCTCTCGCCACCGTGGCCCTTGTTCTATGTCTCGTGATGGCTTTGCACTCCCTGAGGGGAACGGCAATGATAGGCTGCGGCGCAGGTTCTTCGTGCGACAGCGTGCTGGGCAGCAGATGGTCGTCACTGATGGGTACCATCCCCGTCGCAGGCATAGCAGCCGGTGTTTATCTTGCCATTCTTTTATGCTTGTGCTTTGTCAAAGACAAGGAGATAGCTCCACTTGCGTGGAAGTTCCTCCTTGTCTTCGGCGGAGCTATATTGGGCAGTGCAATATGGTTTTTCATATTGCAGAAATGGGTCTTAGGGCAGTTCTGCAAATACTGTATGGCAACCCACGCCACAGGAATTGTCGTCGCAGGACTTCTGTGGTATCAGGCCCACAAGAACTGTCCTGCGAAATGGAACCCGCCCTGTGCTGTCGCCGGACTGCTGCTGGCTGCTGCTCTTGCCGGCTTCCAGCTGCTCACCACTCCGAAAACCGCCTATGAAAGCGGAGAGTCGGCATACGCTCTTCCCTTGCTCAAAGCCGGTGAAATGCCGGTGCTTGGCAGCGAAGATGCAACATACCAAATCAATCTGATGTTCGACTACCAGTGCTCTCACTGCCGCAAGATACATTCCGCCGCAAAGGAGCTTGTCGAAAATCATCCAGATATTGCATTCGTACTCGTGCCCTGCCCCCTCAGCTATGCCTGCAACCCTTATATTCCGGCAAGCGGAGTTGACCGTTTCGCAGGCTCCTGCGAACTTGCCCGCGCCGCCCTTGCAGTGTGGCGTGCCGCTCCCGGGAAGTTCTCAGATTTCGACGAATGGCTCTTCACTGCCGACGATCCGGCTAAGGGCTGGTACCCGCGAAGCGTGGAAGATGCAAACGGCAAGGCAGCCGAATTACTCGGCGGACAGGAGCAGTTCTACGAAGCTACCCGCGACGCAGCCATAAGTTCCATCCTTTCAAAAAGCTTCGAACTGTTCGGCCGCACTACCATACAAGGCAAAAGCGGCATCCCCAGGCTGGTCTACAAGTCGCAGTGGGTCATTCCCGAGGTAGATTCTCCTGACGGCCTTATGGAGATTCTGGGCAGCGAATTCAATATTCAATAAATAAATTAATTATTTTTGCGGCCAAATTAATCAATACCGACAAATGAATAATTTTTGGAAAATCTTCCTTGCAGCTCTGTTGGGCTGCCTGGTAGCCCTTGGGCTCATTTTCTTCCTGATGATGGGCAGCCTGGGTGCAGCCATCGCCGGCGGATCAGCCAAGACAGCCGTAGTCCCTCCGCAATCAATCCTCAAAATTGACTTTTCCACTCCGATCAGCGAGCGTGGACAGAGCACATTCTCCCTCCAGACAATGTCCAACTTCTCAATGGGAGAAGGTATGTCCCTGCTTACCGCAGTCAGGGCCATCGACCAGGCCGCTGCCGACCCTGGCGTGAAATTCATATACCTCAACACGGACAATATGACGCTGAGTATGTCCTGCGCAGAAGAATTGCGTCAGGCACTCGCTCGCTTCCGCGAGTCAGGCAAGCCGGTCGTTGCATACGCCAACTCTTATGACAACCTTAGCTACTATCTGGCATCTGTTGCCGACAAGGTCATCATTAACAGCTATGGCGAAGCAATGCTCACCGGCATCAGCACCAACCTGACTTTCTTCAAGGACCTTCTCGACAAACTGGGTGTCGACATCCAGCTCATCCGCCACGGTAAGTACAAATCAGCCGGCGAACAGTTCACACAGAACCACCTCACCGACGCCAACCGTGAGCAGAACCAGGTGCTCGTAAGCAGCATCTGGGCTACCCTGGCAGAAGAGATTGCGGCAAGCCGCGACTTCAGCGCAGAAGACCTCAACGGCTGGATAGACAACCTCGAGCTTCTTGATGCCCGCACTTTGCTCGACAGAGGCATCGTCGACCAGGCGTGGTACAAGGACGAACTTGAAAACTATCTCTGCACCCTCTTCGACGTCAAGGAAGCCAAAGACCTCAAATTCGCCAGCCTTGACTCATACGCAATCGCCAAGGTTAAAGATGACGTTAAGACTAAGGACAAAATCGCTGTCCTTTATGCAGACGGTGAAATCGTAATGGACGGCAATGCCGACCAGAACATCGTTGGTGATGATCTTGCTCGCCAGTTCAAGAAACTGCAGGAAGACTCTACGGTGAAAGCCGTCGTCTTCAGGGTTAACTCTCCCGGCGGAAGTGCACAGGCTGCTGAAATCATCAACCGCGCGATGCAGAACCTCAAAGCCTACAAACCCGTAATCGCAAGCTACGGCGGATATGCTGCGTCAGGCGGATACTGGATCAGTTCGAATACCGACTATATCATCACCGACAACACAACCCTCACCGGCTCCATCGGAGTATTCTCGATAGTTCCCAACATCGGCGGTGGTCTCGACAAGACCCTTCACATCAAGTCAGCCAGTGTCAGCTCGCACAAGCACTCTGATATGATGCAAGGTATGCGCAAGCTCGATGATGCTGAAGTCGCCTATATGCAAAAAATGGTTGAGAACATCTATACCGAATTCACCTCACTCGTGTCACGCGGCAGGAAGATGCCCGTCGAGCAGGTGGATGAAATCGGTCAGGGCCGCGTATGGACCGGCCGTGACGCCCTGGCCATCGGCCTGGCCGATGCCAAAGGCAGCCTTATGGACGCCATCAACTACGCCGCCGCTTCAGTCGGCCTCGAGAAATATCAGATAATGGTAGTTCCCGAAAAGAAGAGTATGTTCGAACAGATGATGTCCCAGTTCTCAGGCAACAGCGGCGATGAAGACCAAATCGCCGTCCGCACCGGCATCAAGCAGGTCGACCAGGTGCTTGGAATCCTCGACGACCCTCAGATGATGTACGCAAGGATGCCGTATATCTACGAGTTCTAGCAGCTGACAAAGACAAAAAAGAGGCTGTCCCGCTCGGGACAGCCTTTTTTATTGAAGTCAGTTCCTGTTGAAAATCTTAGAATTTGAATCTCAGTGTTGCAACCACCTTGTTGATGGCGTTGTTGTAGTAACCGACAGGCGCTACGTTGCCGTCATAATCATTGTAGAGGGTGAAGGCTGTTTCGTTCTTGAGCTGTCCCTGCCATGCGACATCAAGGTTGGTGCCCCTGCCCAGCTTGAAGCCGACACCGGCTGAAACGAACTGGTTGCCGACGTAACCGGGCCTTCCGTCATCGTAGTAGGTGTAGCCGCCGCGAACTGAGAACTGCGGCACGATATTGATTTCAGCACCCGCACGGAAGATGTTCGCGTTGCGCTTGTAGCTGTTGCTCATATAGGCGTTCTCATCCCTGAAGACTGCGGTGCCGCCGCGGTGGTCTTTCAGACGGATTTTTGAGTAGTTGACACCTTCATAATCGAAGCTGAGAAGACCGAAAGTTCCGATGGTGTAAGCAATACCGAGAGAGTATCTCATCGGAGATGTCATTTTGTAATCGTAAGCTCCGTTGGGAGTATCGACGTCATTTTTGTTGCCGTTGTCGAAACTGTTGGTCATATTGGCTCCCCAGTAATCTGTAAGGATGTACCTGGTCGGAGTCGAAATGGTTGCACCCAGACGGAGATGCTCGGTGGGCAGGTAGATGACACCTGCTTTGAGACCTACTCCCGTTCCGACAGTTTTCTGCCAGTAGTTGTAGGTGAAATTCTGGAAGCCTGATTCGAAGTCGTGTGAGCTCACAGCTTTCTCTGTGTAAATGTCGCTTATCTTGTAGTCGACATTGTAGATATTGATGTTGACTCCGAAATAGAAGTTGTCGTCCACGTTGCCTGCGAAATTGACGGTGAATTCATCGATGCCTCCGACTGTCTTGCGGTAAATACTCTGATAAGTATCTGCGGCAAGGTATGCCTTATTCATATCGTAGTCGAAATTTTCCGTCACGGCAAGCATATTGCCATCGATTTCTTCAACGAGCCAAGTGTCCCACGCAAGCTGGGCTGACCAGGGAATGTCTGAATTATAATTGCCGTAATCTGCAGGATCGGAAGCCAGCAGGGTCATAGTCTTGTCACCAAGCCAAGTAGATGACTTGTTGCCACGGCCCGCCTTCATAGTTCCGGTAGTGCTGGCTATTGAGTTGAAACTCTTTACACGGTTGAAAGCAAAACCGAAGTTGAAGCTCACGAGTCCTGAAACGCGGCCTGTTGAAATATTCTGGCTGTATGCAAAACTCGGAAGCGAGAATTTGGTAAAGTCAGCCTGATTGTATGAACCGAGGTAATCGGTTTTGCCGACCGCTGTCAACAATGACGGTGATATCTCGAATTCGGACATCCTGAGGACTCCGCTGCTGGCAGGGTTGATGCTGAGCGCACCGAGGTCTCCGCCTACAGCAGTGAATGCATTACCCATCGCAATAGTACGGGCAGTACCTATGTACAGGTTCTCTGAGATGTTGTATGCCTGATCTGCATCCTGGGCAAAACCCACCCAGGAGAGTGACAACAACAATACTGTCAATGCTGCTTTATTAATTGTTTTCATCACCGTAAATTCTAATAATGATTTAGTAAAATGTGTTGAGAGCAGTGTGGTTGCACGCTTTAGCGCCTTCCGCCGCCACCACTGGATGAGCGGCTTGAACCACCACCTGAAAATCCGCCGCCACCACCGCTAGAACGGCTTGCTCCACCACCTGAGAATCCGCCGCCACCACCGGTAGAACGGCTTGAACCGCCACCTGAATAACCGCCGCCGCTAGAGCGGGTTGAGCCTGAGTTGTTATAGCTGCTGCCTGAAGACCTGCTGCTTGAACCAGAAGAAGATCTGGTGCTTGAACCGGTCGAACGGCTGCTTGAGCTTGATGAACGTGATACCGATCCGCTTGAACGGCTGCTTGAGCCACTGGACACTGATCCAGAAGAACGGGTTGAACCGCTGTTCACTGATGAAGACCGGCGTGAGCCTGAAGTGGTTGAAGTGCTTGAGCCAGCTCTGGTTGCACTGCTTGAGCTTGAGCCACTGACTGAACGTGAGCTGACAGCCCTTGATGAACCTGAACCTGAGCGGGTGGTAAGTCCGGTTGAAGCATCCTGTGAGCCAACTGACCTGGTTGAACCGAGGTTAGCTCCGGTAGCTTGTGCAACTGACCTGGTTGAAGCATTGTTGACAGCTGCCGTTACTCCGTCAATCCTGCGTGAGCCTGTGGTTGTGAAAGAACCTGATGAGCGGGCCAGTGAAGTGGATGTGCCACCTGCGACAGTCGAACCTCCCCTGCGGCCGTAAACTACATCGTTGTTTCTTCTTCCGACACCGTCCAGGTAGTAGCCTCCGCTGTAGTATCCGCCGTAACCGTAGCCATAGCCGTAATAAGGACCGTAGTAGTAGCTCGGACCGTAGGCGAAGTAGTGATGACGGTGATACCAGGAATCATAGTAGAACGGAGAAGTCCAGTATGAACCATACCAGTAGGGGCTGCCTATGTACCAGGGATCGTAATACCAAGGATCATAAAACCAGGGATCATAGTACCAGGGATCGAAGTAAGCAATTCTCCAGGGACGATAATACCAAGAGTAGCGGTATGTACCCCACCAGGGATTGTACCAGGGCCTGGTCCAGGAATCGTAGTCGATAACGTTCACAGTAAGAGTGATGTCGGTATCGTCAAACTTGCGAAGACGGCTTTCGTATGTCTCATCTGCATCGAGATCATAGAGAGAAGACTTGCTTGACGCAATTTTGTCAATATGGACAGTGTACTGTTCTGTATCTTTAGCAGCCTCCCGGGCAGTATAGACATCATCGTTCTTAACGGCGGCCTTCTCAGCTGCGGCCTGAGCGGCAGTCATCATCCTCACCCTGTCGGGCTTGTAGTAGATGCCGTCGTCATACAACGAAGAAGAATAGTAGCCATAAGAGCCACAAGCGCTAAGCACCAGCGTAGCAAGCAGCAGTAAGATCATTCTGTTTTTCATGGTTACCTCCTATGTTAGTTATTTTTATTACTTTTGCTCCCGTCAAAACTGCTTTGAAACGGATTGCAGAGCAAATTTATCAAAATTTATACCAAAAGAAAAAGAACATGGCAAAAGAACTGACCAGCCGGAGCGAGAACTACTCTCAATGGTACAACGACTTGGTTGTCAAGGCTGACCTGGCGGAGAACTCCGCAGTGAGAGGATGTATGGTAATCAAGCCCTACGGTTATGCAATATGGGAAAAGATGCAGCACACGCTCGACAAGATGTTCAAGGACACCGGGCACAGCAACGCATACTTCCCCCTCTTCATCCCCAAGTCATTTCTCAGCAAGGAAGCCGAGCACGTAGAAGGCTTCGCGAAGGAATGCGCCGTGGTGACCCACCACAGGCTTATGAACAATCCTGACGGAAGCGGAGTCGTCGTTGACCCTGCCGCCAGGCTTGAGGAAGAGCTGATTATCCGCCCGACATCAGAAACCATCATTTGGAACACATATAAGAACTGGATCAAATCCTGGAGGGACCTGCCGCTTCTGATCAACCAGTGGGCCAACGTCGTCCGCTGGGAGATGCGCACCCGCCTCTTCCTGCGCACCGCCGAATTTCTCTGGCAGGAGGGCCACACCGCCCACGCCACTGCCGCTGAAGCTGTTGCTGAGGCCGAAAAGATGGTAAGCGTATATGCACAATTCGCAAGGGAATTTATGGCTGTTCCGGTAATCGTCGGACATAAATCAGAGAGCGAGCGCTTCGCAGGCGCCATCGACACCTACTGCATCGAGGCTATGATGCAGGACGGCAAGGCTCTGCAGGCCGGAACATCACACTTCCTCGGTCAGAATTTCGCAAAGGCTTTCGACGTCCAATATGCCAACAAAGAAGGCAACCTCGAATATGTATGGGCTACCTCGTGGGGTGTTTCCACCCGTCTGATGGGAGCCCTGATTATGGCTCATAGCGACGACAACGGTCTCGTCCTTCCGCCCAGGCTCGCCCCTATCCACGTCGTAATGGTGCCGATCTTCAAAACTGCTGAAGAGCACGCATCCCTCGTCGAGAAGATGGAGGCTATCAAGGCTGATATGGAAGCCAAGGGACTCAGCGTAAAGATTGATGACCGCGACAATCTCCGTCCGGGCTTCAAATTCGCAGAATGGGAGCTCAAGGGCGTACCCTGCCGTATTGCAATGGGTCCCCGCGACCTCGCTTCAGGCACAGTCGAGCTTGCCCGCCGCGACACCCTCACCAAGGACTCAGTTCCCCAGGAAGGCATCGCAGACTACGTTCTCAAGCTTATGGATGACATTCAGGATAATATATACAAGAAAGCTTTGGATTTCCGCCAGGAGCATACCATCAAGGTTGACACCTGGGAAGAATTCAAGGAGAAGATTGAGCAGGGTTATTTCCTCCTCTGCCACTGGGACGGCACAACCGAGACCGAACTGAAGATCCAGGAGGAGACCAAAGCTACCATCCGCTGTATCCCTTCAGACAGTTTTGTATGCGAAGAACCGGGCAAGTGCGTCTATTCAGGCAAACCGAGCGCTCGCCGCGTAGTCTTCGCCAAAGCATACTAACAAACAACTACGGCTATGAAAAAGATTCTCGCAACTGTCCTGCTCCTGCTGTGCGCTGCAGCTATGTATGCGCAGGAGCAACCCGCCTCAGATTCCGCTGCGGTGGAGAAGCCCAAATACTGGAACACTTCACTGCTTACCCAGCTTGGTTTCTCACAGGTATCCCTGATAGACTGGGCAGCAGGTGGTTTCGGATCGGTTTCATTGAATTCATATCTTGACTTCAAGGCCAACTACGCTAAGAAAAAGAGCATTTGGGAAAACCGCGCCCAGTTCGGCTACGGCTTCATCCAAAATATGGGCGAAGGCTTCAAGAAGAGCGACGACCGCATCATCATTGACAGCAAATACGGTTACAAAGCTGCCGAGAAACTGTATTTTTCAGTGATCTACAACTTCCGCACACAGTTCACCACAGGTTACAAAGACAAGAAGGGCAGTCCCATCGTCTCCAACTTCTTCTCTCCGGCCTACACCTCTCTCGGTTTCGGTATCAGCTATACTCCTTCTCCGAACCTGTCCATCAACTTCGCTCCTCTGACCAGCAATCTGGTGATTGTCCAGGACGCTGACCTGAGGTCACTGTACGGCAACGCCCCCGACCAGTATGTAAGATACGAGCTCGGTGCGCAGGTCAAAGTGGACGCATCTGTGAAAATCGAGGACTTCAAGGCCAACACCACCCTCACCCTGTTCTCAGACTACCTCAACAAGCCTCTGAACATCAAGGTGAACTGGGATGTCAACATCACTGCCCAGCTGACCAAGTTCCTCGGTGTCACGCTCAGGACTTATCTCATCTACGACGATACCATCAAGCACATCGACAAGCTTGACGCAGCCGGCAATCCGGTTATCGGTGAAGACGGCAAAGTCGTGAAGATTCCGGGCGTTCAGTTCAAGGAAATTTCTGGTCTGAGCTTCACTTACACTTTCTGATGTCCCGTTCTTTACAGGGAGCTTTCGACAAGACCCTCCTGCGTCTGACGGGAGAGGGCGGCGGAAGTTTTCTGTTAGGAGTCAGCGGAGGAGTTGACTCGATGTGTATGGCGGAACTTTTCTTACACAGCCGCCTGCACCCTGAATTTGCCATAGCCCACGTCAATTTCCGCCTTCGCGGCGCCGACAGCGACGGCGATGAGGTCTTTGTAAGGGAGTGGGCCGAAAAAAAACGCATCCGCTTCTTTACCAAAAGTTTTGATACTCGCACCTATGCCGCGGACAAGGGTATTTCCATTGAGATGGCTGCCCGGGAGCTGCGCTACACCTGGTTCAGCGAGCTGCTTGCAGAGCAGGGCTTTGACTGGCTGGCTGTCGCCCACAACCTCAACGACGCTGTCGAAACTATGTATCTCAACCTCCTGCGGGGCACCGGTATCAGGGGCATCGCAGGTATGAAAGAAGCCAGCGGCAGCATCCTCCGTCCCCTGCTCTCCTTTACAAGGCAGCAGATAGAGGAATTCGCACGGGAGAACGGCATCACACACCGCATTGACGCCACCAACAGCGACAGCAGCTTCGCCCGCAACCGTATTCGCAACGAAGTTTTTCCCCAGTTCGGACAGATCAACCCTTCTTTTCTCGAGACAGCCAGCCGCGAGATGATTCATTTCGCAGAGATTGAAGGCCTGCTGGATGACCTGCTGGAAGAGAAGAAGAACGCTTTGACTTCATTTGAAGGGGACGCTTTCTGCATTGACATTGAAAAACTCAGACAGGAAAGCCAGCCTCGTTACTGGCTGTTCCGTCTGCTGCAGCCGTTCGGATTCAATGAAGACATCCTGGCCAGTATCGATGCCGCTCTCGAAGGTCAGAGCGGGAAAACCTTCTACAGCGCTACTCACAAAGCCATCCGCGACCGCGAGTTCCTCAAAGTCTATCCTATTGCTGAGCCTGATCCCGCCGGCATAGACATCTCGGTTATGGACATCTGGGACGGCTTCGATCCGCGCTCAGGCGACGGCAGCGTCCTTTATATAGACGCCGACAAAGTCAACCTGCCCCTTGCCTGCCGCAGATGGCAGTCCGCCGACCGATTCAGGCCTTTCGGGATGAAAGGTTTCCGCAAACTCAGTGATTTTTTCACTGATCTCAAGCTTGATGTGGAACAGAAGCAGCGCCAGACAGTCGTCACCGCCACTGACTGCGACGGCAACGAGCAAATCGTCTGCATTGCCGGTCTTCGAATCGACGACCGCTACCGGGTTACAGAAAAGACAAAAAGGGTTGTCAGAATCAGTTGCCGAGTTCAGAGATGAACTTGATGCGCACAAGTCGCACTTCTTCCTCCTCGAAGTCCGGACCCAGCTCCTTCAGGGCGTCAGATACCGAATCGCTCTGGGCTTCTTCCTTGAAATACTCATAGATCTCATCCATCTTGTCTTCATCCAGATTCAGACGGATGTAATAGTCGATGTTGATGCGGGTGCCTGAATTGACGATGCTCTCAAGCTCGTCGATAAGCTCGCTCATCTCCATATCCTTGGCGCGGGCTATGTCCTCGAACGGAATCTTGCGGTCTATGCTCTGGATGATGAAGACCTTGACAGCAGATTTGTTGGCAGCCGTACGCACGACAAAATCGTCAGGCCTGAGGATGTCGTTCTCTTCGACATACTTGGCTATCAGCGACACGAACTCCCTGCCGAACTTGCGGGCCTTGCCCTCGCCCACACCCTGGCACTTTTTAAGTTCCTCGAGGGTGATGGGGTACATAATGGACATATCTTCGAGAGACTGGTCGGAGAAAACGATCCAGGAAGGAAGATTTGCCTTGCGGGAAACTGACTTGCGCACGTCTTTAAGCATAGCGAGCAGAACCGGGTCACCGCCCTCACCGGACGGGACGTGCTTGGGACTTATGAGAGAATCGCTGTCATCATCATCTTCACCGTCGACGAACGTACGGTCTTCAGTCAGCATTATAGTATAAGGAGTCTCGTGGAACTTCATTCCTTCGGGAGTCACGAAGATAAGGCCATAACGCTCTATATCCTTGTCCAGCAGGTGGAGAACCAGGCCCTGGCGGATGACGGCAGCCCAGAATCTCGGCCCTTTCTCCTTACCGGCTCCGAAAAGGGGATGCTTGTGATGATTGTATGACTTGATGACTGAGTTCGACACTCCTGAAAGGATGTCGGCGAGATACTCTGCCTTGAAGTTTTCCTTCAGCGACAGTATCAGGTCCATCACCAGGCACATCTGCTGCCTGCCGTCGAACTGGGCCTTCGGAACCAGACAGTTGTCGCAGGCCCCGCAGTTGCACTCCGTATAGTCTTCACCGAAATAATTAAGCAGGATCTTGCGGCGGCACTGATTGGTCTCAGCATAAGACACCACATCCAGCAGCAACTGCTTGCCTATTTCCTGTTCGGAAATCGGCTTGCCCTGCATAAATTTTTCAAGCTTCTGTATGTCTTTATAGCTGTAGAAAGCTATACACTTGCCCTCAGCCCCGTCACGGCCGGCGCGTCCGGTCTCCTGATAATAGCCTTCGAGGCTCTTGGGGATGTCATAGTGGATGACAAAACGCACATCCGGCTTGTCGATGCCCATACCGAAAGCGATGGTAGCCACGATGACGTCAATCTCCTCCATCAGGAAAGCGTCCTGATTGTGGGAACGGGTCGCCGCGTCCAGACCGGCGTGGTAAGGCAAGGCCTTGATGCCGTTCATATTGAGCAACTGGGCAAGCTCTTCGACCTTCTTGCGGCTCAGGCAGTAGATGATGCCGCTCTTGCCGGGATTCTCCTTGATGAACTTGACGATGTCCCGCTTGGGATTCGACTTGTCCCTCACTTCATAATAGAGGTTCGGACGGTTGAAGGAGGACTTGAACACCTTAGCGTTCATCATACCCAGGTTCTTCTGGATGTCGGACTGCACCTTGGGCGTGGCAGTAGCAGTGAGCGCGATGACCGGCGCGCGGCCTATCTTTTCTATTATCTCGTGGATGCGGCGGTACTCTGGCCTGAAGTCGTGTCCCCACTCAGAGATACAGTGAGCCTCATCGATGGCATAGAAAGATATCTTGAGGGTCTTGAGAAAAGCTATGTTCTCTTCTTTGGTCAGAGACTCAGGAGCGACATACAACAGCTTGGTCAAGCCTTCGGTGAGATTGTCCTTGACAACCTGTATCTGGGATTTTGACAGGGATGAGTTGAGGAAGTGGGCTATGCCTTCCTTATTCTGTACGAAGCCACGGATGGCATCGACCTGGTTTTTCATCAGGGCGATGAGCGGAGATATGACTATGGCTGTGCCTTCCATACACAACGCAGGCAGCTGATAGCAAAGGGATTTGCCTCCGCCGGTAGGCATCAGCACAAATGCGTCGCCACCCCCGATGAGATGCTGGATAATCTCTTCCTGGAGGCCCTTGAAAGCGTCGAAGCCGAAAAAGCTCTTCAACTTGGCGTGCAGATCTGCTGACGTTATTTCCATCTGATTGTGACGAATTAAACCTAAATTTACTAAAACTCCTCGTTAATGACAAAAGAATTGGATAAAAATTCGTACTTTCGCGCGGTAAAAAACTGTAAATCAAATTTTATAAAAATGAAATACATCAAATCTATCTCAGCAGCAGTTTTTGCAGCCATCGTGCTCACTGCTTGCGGCGTTTCTTCACCCAAAGTTGACCCCCAGCCCAGTTCGATAACCAAAGCCGACGTTGACAGCGCCAGCTACGCATTCGGCGTTTATATGGCCCAGATGACCACTATGAACAACCTCGGCGACCTCAACCTGAGCGAGATCATCAAGGGATACAAGGATTATCTGAAGGACAACGACCAGTTCGACAATTACTTCGTAAATGACCGTATGAATTCATTTATGGGCAAGAGAAGAGAAGCTGTCGGCAAGGAAAACAAAGAGAAAGGCGAAGCTTTCCTCGCAAAGATTTCCAATGAAGAAGGTGTCGTTACTACCGAGAGCGGCCTCAGGTACAAGGTCCTCAACTCAGGAAACGGCGTTTTCGCAACTTCTGCAAGGGATACCGTCACTGTCAATTACACCCTTACTTCTGTCGACGGAGAGAAAATCGAGTCATCTCTCGATATGGGCGAGCCTATCACCTTCCCCCTCAGCAACGTAATCCCCGGCTGGACCGAAGGTATGCAGCTTATTGACGAAGGCGGCAAGATCATGCTCTACGTTCCCAGCGACCTGGCATACGGTGAGAACGGCCCCAACGGCCCCAACGAAACCCTCGTATTCGAAGTCGACCTCATCGAGGTTAAGCACGCCAGCGAAGAATAATCTGCCGCAAGGCACCTAGATTCAGCGGCCGGTATGGATACCTACAAGAGGATATTGTCTTATGCAAAGCCTCTGGGTAAATACTGGCCGCCGTATCTTTTATTATCGGTCCTGTCTGTCATCTTCGGCGTCGCGAACTATGCCCTCATAGGTCCGGTGCTGTCGATGCTGTTCGAACCCTCCAAGGCGGCGTCTGCCGCATCTGCACCTCAAGGGAGCTTCAGCCTGGAATATGTTGAGCAGGCTGTCAATCACACCCTGTATGGAATCATTAACGGAAGCGGCTTCCTGAAGGGCCTGCTTTTCGTGTGCCTGGCGCTGGTTGCCGCGACGCTGCTGTCCAACGTATGCCGCTATCTGTCGCAGAGGATACTCGTGAGTATGAAGACGAGACTTATGTACAACCTGCGAGGCGATCTGTTCCGCAAGGTAGCCAGACTGGACGTCGGTTATTTCAACAACCGCCGCAAAGGAGACATCCTTTCAAGCATATCCAACGACGTGGCCGAAGTTCAGAATTCCATCGCAGGTAGTTTCCATATCTTCTTCAGGGAGCCACTCCTGGTGATAGGTTTTCTGGCTGCCCTGTTCTTTATGTCGCCCAAGCTGACCATTGTTTCCCTGGTCGCCCTGCCTGTATCTGCTATAGTCATCAGCAAGATAACCGGCAGACTCCGCAGGGACGCTGTCGAGACTCAGACCCTTATGGGCAAGATATTGAGCCACTTCGAAGAGGCCATCTCCGGATCCCGGATTATCAAGGCCTTCAATGCCCAGAAATATGTGGAAGGGCAATTCCAAAAAGACAATGAAGCTCACCGCCGCATCAGCCTGGCAGTCTCCAACCGTCAGGAGCTTGCGTCGCCTGTATCTGAGTTCCTCGGCGTAACCGTAGCCGCAGTAGTGTTGCTCTACGGCGGATGGCTGAATTATCGGGGAGAACTCGGTATGAGCTGGGCTGCCTTCGTGGTATACATCGGCTTCTACTGGCGGGTGCTGGAACCGGCGAAAGCTATGGCAGCATCCTACGCCGCCATTCAGAAAGGTCTTGTTTCCGCCGGCAGGATATTCGAAATCCTCGATGCACCCAACGACATAAAAGAAAGTGAGAAACCGATTGAACTGGACGGCTTCAATGACAGCATCGAATTCCGCGGTGTCAGCTTCAGCTATGGCAGCGAGCCGGTGCTCGCAGACATCAACCTCACTATTCCCAAAGGCAGGACGGTGGCAATCGTCGGCCCGTCAGGGGCAGGCAAATCCACTCTTGCCGACCTCATCCCCCGCTTCTGGGACTGCTGTGACGGCGAAATCCTGATTGACGGCCGCGACATCCGCAGCCTCAGCATAGCTTCGCTGCGTTCCATAATGGGCATCGTCACGCAGGAGCCCATCCTTTTCAACGACAGTATCTACGGCAACATAACTTTCGGAATGGAAGGAGTCAGCGCCCAGCAGGTGGAAGCTGCAGCGGCCATCGCCAATGCAGATGAATTCATCACCCGTATGGACAAGGGCTACCAGACCAATATCGGTGACCGCGGCTCGAAACTGTCCGGAGGGCAGAGACAGCGGCTGGCGATTGCCCGCGCCGTGCTGAAGAACCCTCCGTTCCTCATCCTTGACGAAGCTACATCATCCCTCGACACCGAGAGCGAACGTCTGGTACAGGACGCCCTGACCAAGCTGATGTCCAACCGCACCTGTCTGGTCATCGCACACCGTCTGTCCACCATACGTCACGCAGATGAAATAATAGTGCTCCAGAAGGGCCGCATAGCAGAGCGCGGCACACACGACCAGCTGATCAAAGCCGGCGGACTATACAGTCATTTGTGCGAGCTGCAGGATTTTTCGTAATTTTACGGCATTATGACTGACAAAGAGACCAAATTCGACAAGAGCTATCTCCAGATGGCGACAGTGTGGGCAAAGAATTCCTATTGCGCCCGCAGGCAGGTGGGAGCTATCCTCGTCAAGGACAAAATGATTATCTCCGACGGATATAACGGCACTCCCTCCGGTTTCGAGAACGTGTGTGAAGACGAAAACGGTGTCACCAAGCCTTACGTCCTGCACGCCGAAGCCAACGCCATCACAAAAGTTGCCAAGAGCAGCAACAGCAGCGACGGTTCCACTCTTTACGTAACCGCTTCTCCCTGCATTGAATGCGCAAAGCTCATAATCCAGGCCGGTATCAAGCGCGTCGTCTACCACGACGAGTACCGCATCACCGACGGGCTGGACCTGCTGCGCCGCGCAGGCATAGAAGTAGTTAAGTACGATTCAATTGACTAGAAATGGCTGAAGACAAAAACAATAAACTCCTCAGGACAGTCCTGTTGGCGATTTCCATCCTCATCGCCGCTATCCTCATCTCAAACGCCATAAAGGGCAGGAATAAAGTAGACGTCAACTCAATCGACAGCGACTGGGCGAAACTTATGGTCATCCTCAAAACAATGGATGACAACTATGTCGACGACATCGACCACAAGAAGGTGACCGAAGACATCCTTCCTGCACTTATGAAAGAGCTGGACCCCCACTCTGTCTATCTGCCTCCGACTGACCTTCAGGAGGCTGAAGAGTCGCTGCAAGGCGGCTTCGACGGCATCGGCATCCAGTTCAACGTACCTGCCGACACAGCCATCGTCACCAATGTCATCACAGGTGGTCCTTCCGAGAAGGCTGGTCTTCAGACCGGCGACCGCATCATCAAGGTCGACGAGACCGTCATCGCCGGAGTCAGGATGGACCAGGACAGTATGGTGAAACTTATGAAGGGTCCCAAGGGTACGAAAGTCAAAATCTCTGTCAAGCGCTCAGGCATCGACGACCTGATACCCTTTGACATTACCCGCGACAAGATTCCCGTGAACAGCATAGACGTCGCCTTTATGCTGAACGATACCACAGGATACATAAAACTCTCGAAATTCGCCCGCACCAGCTATCTGGAATTCCTTGAGGCCGCGTCTGACCTCCGCAAGCAAGGGATGAAGAGACTGATCTTCGACCTGAGAGACAACACAGGCGGCTATCTCGACCAGGCGCTCCTGCTCAGCAACGAGTTCCTCAAGAAAGGAGACCTGATTGTGTATATGGAAGGCAAGCACCGCAAGCGCGAGGATATGCACGCTGACGGCCACGGCAGTTGCCAGAACATAGAACTTGCCGTGCTGATCAACGAGTCCAGCGCTTCTTCCAGCGAAATTTTCGCAGGTGCGATGCAGGACAACGACCGCGCCACCATCTACGGAGTGCGCTCGTTCGGCAAGGGTCTGGTGCAGGAGCCTGTTTATTTCACCGACGGCAGCGGCATCAGGCTCACCATCCAGCGTTTCTACACTCCGTCGGGCCGTTGCATCCAGAAACCTTATGCCGACGACTACGACTATGACATCCTGCGCCGCTACAACAGCGGAGAGCTCTTCAACGCCGACAGCATCAAGGTGGTCGACTCTCTCAAGTTCACCACCAAGGGCGGAAGGACAGTATACGGCGGTGGCGGCATCATTCCCGACGTCTTCGTGCCTATCGACACCGTCGGCTCAAATGAGTTCTACATAAAATGCAACCGCCTCGGCCTGCAGAACAAATACGCTAGCCAATTCTTCGACAGCAACAGCGCCGCCCTCAGGACCCAGACAACTCTTGACGGCCTCAACAGATTCCTTGACGGCAAGGACATCGAGGGTGGCTTCCTGAAATTTGCGGCAGCCAACGATGCAGTTCCTACCAAAGACGAATGGGAGAGGTCGAAAGGATATGTCCTGACCCAGGTGAAAGCCCTGATTGCGCGTTATTCCCCGCTGGGAGACAAAGGCTTCTACCCTATCTACCTGACTACCGACAAACTGATAACCATTGCTACCGAGGGTCAGTAAACCGTATGGATCCGCTGAAACTCATCACCGAGGTAGACATCGCTCCGCTGTCCAGGCGCTTCAACGGCGCTGAGCCGTGCTTTGCCATCGGTTCGTGTTTTGCTGCGGAGATTGGGGAAAGGCTTGTCCAGAGCGGCATCAACATCTCATTGAACCCTTTCGGCACACTCTATAATCCCGCGTCCATCGCTGCCGCGGTGCAGAGGCTGGTTTCTGCCGAACCTTTCACTGAAGCAGACGTGATTTTCTCTGAACCTCTGGGCCGGTACAACTCGTTCTGGCATCACACCAGCTTTTCCAATCCTACCGCCGAAGGTTTTCTCACCGGAGCCAACAAAGCACTAGCAACTGCCTCCGAAGCATTCGCGAAGGCCGAAGTATGCCTGGTGACACTCGGAACTGCCTGGGTGTTCCGCCACATCGGTTCAGACAGGATAGTTGCCAACTGCAACAAAGTGCCTGCGAAAGAGTTCCGAAGGGAGAGGCTTTCCGTCGAAGAGTCGGTCCGTCTTTTGGCAGAGATGGTCAGTGCCGGGAAAGGCAAGGAATGGATATTCACCGTGAGTCCCATCCGCCATCTCGCTGACGGTGCGTATGGCAACTCTCTGAGCAAAGCAACCCTCCTGCTGGCGACGGAGCAGCTCGTCAAGACATTTGACAATGTCCATTATTTCCCCGCTTTCGAAATTATGATGGATGAGCTCAGGGATTACCGTTTCTATGCCGACAATATGACTCATCCTTCAAGCCAGGCGGCAGAACTCATCTTTATGAAATTCCTGGACTACGCCTTCACGCCCCAAGCCGTCGAGGCTGCACGGAAGGCCCGCAAGGAGTACCGCAGGAGCCGGCACCGCCCGTTATGGGAGAGCAGTCTTGAAAACAAGGCATAAAAAAAGACGCCCGCGGGCGTCTTTTTTATTTATGTATGACCTTTACAGGTTAAGTACTACTTCGAAGTAGGGGATTCCGTCGATTATCGTCAGTCTGTAGAGGGTGTCGTCAACCTGGTAGAAGACTTCATCGTCGATAATCACTGTCTCATAGTCAGTAGGTATCGCCTCTACAAGGGCTCCGATAGGAGGCTCGATCACGTAGTAGTCGCCGTCTGCTCCGATGATGTAGAACACTCCGTCGTTGTAGTAGTAGTTGATGTCATCCCTGACGGTCTCTACTATCGTTGCGTAGGTTCTGGGAGTGTAGTTGCGGTTGACTACGATTGAGTAGCGGGTCGCAAGCCTTGCTGCGCGCTCTGCCCTGCGGATTGCGTCGTTAAGGGCGTTGATCTTGGCAATGGTGATCAGGGTGCCGATCATTGAAGCGCGGAAGTGGCTGCCTCTCGGAGGTCTGGGACGAGGAGGAGGGGGCGGATTGTGTCCGGGTCCTCTCGGAGGCCTCGGGGGCTCGTGATGAACCATCGGACCATTGTCGTGGGGTCTGGGCGGATTGTTGTTCATTCTCCCATTATCCCTCGGAGGTTCGTTGCGGGCTGCCGGAGGGTTGTTGTTTACCCTGGGCGCCTCAGCGCGGCCACCTTCGTGGACTCTGGCCTCTGTGCGGGTCCCGGCCTTTGAAGCCACGTTGTCGTGCCTGTCAGCAGTGCTTGCGACGCTGCGTCCTGCATTGCTGTTGCGGTTTGCTGCGGCGTTGCTTACGCTGCGGCTTGAAGCGCTGACGCTGCGGGTCGCGTTGTCATTGCGCTTTGCTGCATCATTGCTGACGCTGCGGGTCGCTGAACTGTTGCTGCTGCGAGTAGACGTGCCTACGCTGCGGGTTGCTGCTGCGGCATTGTTGTGGCTTGTTCCGCTGCTGATATTACGTGTTTCACGTGTATTACTGATAGAACGGCTGCTTGCTGAGGGCGCTGTCTTGGTAGCAGTTGACCTGCTTGCGGAGCCAGTATTGGCAGCATTCATATTTGAAGAGGAACCACTCCTCCTGCTTCCGCCCGTTGACACATTGTTTGTCGCGGC